>PMYF01000669.1 GCA_003171295.1 Acidobacteriota bacterium
TATCCCGCGCTTTGCGGGCGGGATGAGCAGTGGCAAAGCCGTGCCCTTTGCAACGCGACAATGACAAAGGTTTCTGGCCGCCGTGTTCTTGAGTCAAAATCGCGCCACGCTCAAGTAACCTACAGTTCATGGCCCACCAAACAAACAATTGACACTTTCTTTACATGCTTCTGACACGTCGCACGATGGTTCCCATTATCATCGAGCCATCAAAACTGAAATCCAGGAGCGGCCGAAGGCTTCGACTTCGGCAATAAGGGAGGAAATAAGTGATGAAAGCGACCGAGCATTCTCAACTCGTCAGGCGGCTTGCTGTATTGGTGTCGGTTCTGATTGCGTTTGGCGGTAGTGCCGTGGCCCAAGACTCCTTACAGCAATACACTCAAACCAATTTGGTATCCAGTCAAGCGGGTGCGGCCCAAATCCTCGACCCAGACCTGGTGAATTCATGGGGGCTCTCACGCAGCTCAGGCAGCCCTTGGTGGGTCTCAGATAACGGCTCCGGCAAATCCACCTTGTACGACGGCGGAGGGATCAAGCAAGCACGGATTGTGACCATCCCGTCGGGAGATCCCAGCATCAGCCCCACCGGAACTCCGACAGGGACAATCTTCAATGGCAGTAGCATCGATTTCCTACTGGCGCCCGGCATGCCAGCTCTGTTCTTGTTTGTCACTGAAGACGGCACCATTTCCGGGTGGAATCCAGGCGTCAACCCCACAGAAGCAGTTATCGAAGTGAACGAAAAGGGGAAATCCGTGTTCAAAGGTGGGACGGTGGCTCAAGTCAACAAGGAAAGGATCAGCATAACCTACTTGTATGTTGCTGATTTTCGCAAAGGGCGCGTGCAAGTCTACGATACCAGTTTCCATCACGTGCCGATGGGGGAGGGGCGATTTGATGACAATCAGCTTCCAGAAGGGTACGCACCTTTCAATATCCAGAATATTGGCGGAAACCTCTACGTGGCATTTGCGAAGCAGGACGCCGAAATGCATGATGAGGTCGATGGTAATGGCTTCGGATATGTCGACGTCTTCTCGCCTTCGGGTCGTCTTCTACAACGGCTCGAGCATGGCCCTTGGTTCAACGCCCCATGGGGACTTGCCTTAGCTTCCAGCGATTTCGGTTTGTTCAGCCACGATGTCCTCGTGGGCCAATTTGGAAGTGGGGAGATCCTGGCGTTCAATCCCGTGACCGGCGAGTTCAAGGGAAAGCTCCTCAACACGAGCAACCAGCCTATTGCGATTGACGGACTCTGGGCCCTCGCCTTTGGCAATGGGGCCACAGCCGGGCCCGAGACCTCTCTTTTCTTCACGGCTGGACCGGACCATGAATCCAACGGGCTGTTTGGCACCATCACCGCCGTCCAGAAGATTCAGGGTAACGATCAGTAGAACGATCTGAGTGAATCGGTGTGAGCCCGGGTGAACCCATAGGCCCGGGCTTACGCCAGAGTCGGAGAAGTGACGACGGTAACTCAATAACCCTCTCTTTTGTTGCGCGTCGGATCGTTTACGGGCGAATCCTCCACCCTCCGGAAAATACTTGCCAATTTGCTCGCAGCTTGCCGTCGGGCTGATGATGTCAAAGGCTGGCGCTGCTAACAATTCGATCCATCACGTAGAACTGACCGGGATCCCAGCCACGCGTGATTCATGTAAGATTGCGTCCTGCATCAGGGCCGAAATGGGCCTGTTCCTACAGAGTCCTCGTGCAACGCTGAACCATGGCTACTGACGTGCCGAATCGCACGGCCAATTGCCTTAGGCTGCCCTGCCCCTGCCGATAAGCCTCACCGATAGCTTTTCGGTCTTCCTGGGCAAGAAACGTGCGAGGGGGGCAGTTGCAAGTCTTTGAATCTGCGATGCCGGCGGGTGGGAGTTTTCGTGTTAAACAAACGACCGATTTGTGAACAGGGGGCTCCGGCAATGCTGGCCCCTTTCCATGGCGAGTCATCGCTGTCAGGTCAGTGGCTTCGGTCGTCCTGTGCTAGAGCTTGGTAGAAAGCAGCGTCACGCTCATGATCCAGTCTGACGTTCGTTCCGTTTCCACACTTATCGCCGCTGCACGATTTGCTATAGATCGACTTCCCCGAAATCAAATCGACCACTTCGTAGGTCTCCCGCCAGCCGCCTAGGTGCCCGTAAATTTCCACAGCCCCAACACAGGAGTTGCGTGCCGGACTGTAATCCACCAGTCCCAAAAACACCGTGTCGTAGTCATCGGACTTCTGGCGCGCATAAGAATCGGCCAGAGCCTTGCACTGAAGTCGCTGCTCGAATCGGTCTCGCTTCTTTGGGTCCAGGACGCGATGACTGATTTCCACCGACACCGCTCCCACGAGAATCCCAGCAACAAATAGCGCGAATGGAAACCTGTAAGTCCCGAGCATGAGGGGCCTCCTGGCCGCAACCGGGTCCCGGTGGATCCGCAAGGGGTGCGAGAGTCAGCAAGGCAGCGGTGGGGCGTACCCCGCGTGGCATATTTACGTCTGTCAGGCGGGGCCGATTCTACTCCCGATCTATCCGCATGGCCACACGGAAGTGCGCCCGGCGCATAGGGGTAAATCTCAACGTTCAGGAATTGGGGATGGGTTAGGTAGCGCCCGATTCTGCCGGGTGCGAGCAATGGGCCAGGCCCGGATACGAGACCCGGTCCTCGAGACGTTTCAAGAGAATCTCGCAATCGGTCATTCCGTCTATAGACTTTCACGTTAGCAAGTGCAACACTCTGCCACATCTTCGCCGTGACCTTCCGGTCGATCAATGGAGGATGTCATGCGGCGGCTGGCACACAGCCTACTCACCATTACACTCTTCTCGACATTGGCGGTGTCCCAGGATAGGGTTCCAGCGCAGCCCACAAGCCTGAAGGATATTCATAGAGTCTTCGTCGAACCCATGGAAGACGGATTGGACGGCTATATCAAGGCCGAGTTCACGAAACAACTCCGCGGCCAGGTTGTCGTGGTTCTGGATAAATCTGCCGCCGATGCTATCCTGACGGGCCAGATTCAAACTGAGAAAGGAAGGGTCAATACAGTTCTCGGAAGATACTTCGGGCTCAAGGATCTGGCAACCGGCTCGGTCTCGTTGGTAGCCCCGGATGGCAAAGAAGTCCTTTGGGCTTCTGAGGCGGGAGATCGAAGCATCTGGCTTGGAGCTTGGAAACGAGGCGGCGCGAGGAAGGTTGCCGACAGGATTGTCCACAACCTGAAGCGGGAACTCGAGCCCAAGGGCAAATGATCTGCCCTGTATTGGAGGGAAATCCCATTGAGTAGGAGATTTCCCTTGAGCGGACAGACGCTCCGCCTCACACCAGCGATGGAGGCGGGGTTAACAGATCACATTTGGACTGTGCCGAAACTTCTTCAGTGCCCACAATAACGGAAGGCTGCGATGGTATATTCCCTTGACCGTTTTCACTGCAAGAACTGTGAGTGCAAGAGAGAAACCGTTCTGCCGCATTCCATCCACGCAGAAACAGGTATGCCTCAAACCGACCCATCCACGGAATTACCTTCTGTTGTTCTTGTATGCCCTGTATGCGGGCATGGGTACCTTTACACCCGGCATGACATCCTCCCAAGTCTGGATGACACCCCGGACCCATATATAGTTCACGGTCCCTGGCAGCCCAGAGTCCTCCTAGTGCAAATCGAATGCGAGGAACAATCCTGTAAAACTCCAATAGAAGTGCATAAGCCCATGGATATTTCCAACCAAACCTCCAAGCCCGCACTTGAAGCCATGATTTCGCGCTGGACCTTACATGACGCAACGTGCCCCAACGGACACCCTCCGAAACTTCCGTTGGTTTTGAAGCAGAACCCATGAATTCACCGATTGTTCCCATGCTGTCTCTCCTGCGCACGTTTTTTGTGGGACTCAACCGCTTCCTGGTACCTGGCCTCAAGCTCCTCCTCGGAGATCGTACGGATCGGCTTCTCCTCCACCGCAACCTCCTGGCGTTGCGTGAAGACTTGTGACCCCTTGAGTGTTTCAGTGGCCGCCTTCATGCCGTCCAGGCCAGCCGCCAGGCCCCTCTTGTACGCCTGGTCGAGCCGGCGCCGCAGCTCGTCTCCATCCAGCACCTCGATCTTTTCCGTTCCTGCGGGCGGGGCCGGGACTTCCTCTGTGACCAAGTCGAGTGCTTTATTGAACACTTTCAGGGCCTTGGGAACGATGCCCCGGACTTCAGGACGGAATGCCTTGATGAGATCCCGGTACTGGGAGTCGTTTAAAATGCGCCCGCAGGTATGCCGGTCTATACCCTCTTCCCGCGCAATGGCGGAGTTCGTTTTCCCCGCGATTTTCTTAACTATGACGCGGGTCTGTGTGGCCTCGGGGGTATAGGGACCGCGAGCCTTTTTCTGGCGCATTTGGGCGGGTTTCGGATTCTGTGTCATTCACTACCTCTCACCCCACGATGGCAGAGGGCAGGGGAATCTGTCAATTCCGGGTTTGCCGTCCGCGCGACCGGTCCCGGCCATTTCCCCCCGAGTACAAGATCGGTACAGTTTGATCGTTCCAGGCGTGCTTTTCAGTGCTTTTCGGTTGCCAACCGTGCCGCAAAGTCAACGGGATAGACCAGCCTATCTAGCCTTGGGCGCAAGAGGTCCGCGGTTCGAATCCGCGCGCCCCGACCAACTGACCTGCATGGATTCACCGAAGCAAGCCAAGACCAAGGCAGTTCAAGAACCCGACATGGTTTTAGCGAAGGACGGTCCCATGCTCAATCGCCCGGATCGCGGGTGAAAACGAGAACACTGTTTGCGGGCAGAGTGATGCCTGCAGATTGGGACATCTCGTGCCGCGGCGGACCGTCCGCGGTGATGCCACCGCCATTCCCCTGCACCCACGGATTGGGGAAGTTGTCGTAGGCGTCGCTATTGAAGACTTCAAGCCATGCCCCGGGCAGCGGAAAACCCAGAACGTAGCTGCGGTCAGGGAAGGTTGCTTCCCGCAGGCTGAAAACCACAACCACATCTCGGCCCCCACCGGGAACCCAACGGTGGAAGGCGAGCACGCGGTCTGATTCATTGATGTGGAAGACGTTGATGGGTTCGCTGCGCAGTGCCGGGTGATGGCGGCGGAGCCAGAGCAAGTCTCGCGTAAAACTCCGGAAGTCGCTCATCTGGCGATCCTGCCCCTCGAGTCCGTCCCACCAGACGAACAAGTCGGAGCGGCTGGGATTGTCAGACCAGAGTTTGTCCTCAAGAAACTCCTGCCCCATGAAAAGCATCGGCACACCGGGTGCGGTAAGCAGCATCCCGGTGGCCACTCGAGCACGGCTGCGCGCGTACCAGGAGCGGGGATTGCTCCAATCCGCGAGCTTCGAGATGCGCGGCTTGCGGTGGTCGCCGTCCATATCGAGCACGAAGTCGTGATTCTCAATGCAATTGTAGGCCTGCCAGGCAGCGGAAAAGTTCCAAGGCCGCTGCAGTCCTGCCTGCAACCGGCTGAGATGCACGTCAGCGCCCGCACCGCCCGCCGCTTCGGCCAAGACGCTGCGCACGCCGTCGCGGATGCCATCCGTATACCCAATGTCGAAACCCATGCCTTGGGGCGGTTGCCACACACCGAGCCAGCGGTATTCGCCCCAGTATTCCGCAATCTGGACAGCCTCGGGCTTCGCCGAGCGAAGCGTTTCCGCGAGGTTCTGGCAGAAAAACCATCCCCCATTCTGGTCAATCGCGCTGACCTCATCGAAACGCAAACCGTCAGCGTGATATTCCTCTAGGAACATCTTCGCGTTGTTAATCAGGAAGTCCTGCACCTCGGGTTTCTGAAATGCGAATATTCTCCCGCCGGCCCAGTCGTTTTGTGAGAAATAGATGCTATTAGTCTTGTCAGGATTATCTGGAAAGTCAAAGTGATCGATACTCTGCCCATCAAAGTTGCCGCCGGCATGGTTGTAGACAACATCCACAATTACGGCGAGGCCGTAAAGGTGGCAAAGGTCAACGAAGGCCTTGAGCTGGTTGACCTGACCGCTGAGTTGGAGGGCGGCAAGGGGGGCACAATTCTTCTTCGCAAGAAGCGCGTTAACCTTACGGAGATAAGCATCAAGCTGATCGGGGCCGACGCAATAGTCCATTTCCGGCGAGAACAGGTCGGAGCCGTTGTATCCCAGGCTCCACTCGCCTTGGAACTCAACCACCGGCAGAGGCTGCAGGGCGTTCACGCCGAGGTCCGCGAGGTATTCGATACGATCGACGGCATCCAGAAACTTCGAAACGCGATCCGGACGGATGTCCTTGCCCTGTTCGTCCCGTGCGTAGAACACCCCCACATGAAACTGGTAAACGATGAGGTCCCGGAAGGCGGGCGGATGAAAGCCCTGGTCGTGCCATGGGTACGTGTTCGGCGCGCATACGTTGCAATCGCAGTCGGGATAACCGTTGAGTTCCAGTTCGCGTGCCCAGGGATCGCGCTTCCAGCCGGAGTCGTGTTTGCCCACGATGAAGTAGCGGTACTTTGTGCCGTCCTGAACGCCCGGAAAAAAGCCGGTCCAGTGGCCGGTCACGGGGTTCTTCACCAGGTCATCGCCGGGCTGTGGCTGGTAGTTTCGGACGCCGTTCAGGGCCACGTAGACATGTTCAGCGTTGGGCGCCCACACACGGAAGGTGGCGCCGTCGGCAATGAGGTTGGCGCCCATCGGCGTGTTATTGCTGATATATTGCTGCGACGCGGGCATAATCGAAACCCTCCTCCTCAGAACTCTTCCGCTTGCCCTTCACCTGACCGGTGTTGTTTTCACAACGCTGTTGGTACTGACTGGACTTTCCTTCAGTCGCTACACACCATTGTAAGGCGGATCAAACTCCGGCGTCTCCGCCAGATTCTCATAAAGCTCCCACGCAGCAGCGCCGGGCGGGTCTGGCCTGCGGCGGGGGAGCACAGGGCGAGACTTACCGCCAACCCAACTATGGCAGCTTTTCGATGGAGAATCGACGCCATGCTCACACTTCCCCGGGCCTGTGCGGGCGGGCCGGGCACACTTGGTGTCAGGGCACCTGGCTTCTCGGGGCAACGATCCGGCTGGCAACTTCCTGAATCAGTTTGGCGACCCGCGGGCGCTTTATAGGATCCTTCTCCGCATCGAGTAAAGCTTGAGCGAGTCGTAATGCTTGGGAGACTTTCTCCATGAATTCCGGATCATTGGCCTTGTCTCCCCGTATCTGAGCATGTTCGATGTAGACCATTCTATCAGCCTGGGCAAGCAGTTCAAACACCTCTGCAGCTTGTTCGGACCCCATGTAATTCACACAGAAGTCGCGGACGATTGCCGCCGGATCAGCTTGAACATTCCACAAAAGGGTGGGGTAGAGGAAGACCGCTGGGGAAACATGCGAGAGGAAATAATCGTGGCCTGTAATAACTCCAAAAGTAGTGACTGCCGGGACGCCCATCCGGTGATAGTAAGCAAGATCGCCCCGCAGGGCGTCCGGATGGTAGCCGAGTTTGCCGAAGCCGTTCCCAAGCGCCATGGTATCGTCCAGCCAGTATCCGAGCACCTGGGAATTAGCCGGGCCAAACATCTTCAGCAACGCCTCGAAATCCTTGCGGTATTCAGCATTAGCAGAAGAGGCAGGGTCATCCAGGGAAAACGCCAGAGATTGGAAGATCGGCGCCCACTCCAGCGTCAGGCCGGGCAGCGGTTTCTCATGCTGAGGAGGTGCCCAGGTGCTGAGGTAAGCGAGGAAAGCAAAGCGCGCGTTGGGACGTGACTGGCGGAGCGTTTTGAGCATCTGGTTATCGAACCAGAGAATCAGATCGGAGGCGGAATAGTCCCGATACTGTGGGGAGGAACAGGGAGCAAGAAACCTGTCGGCCGGCCAGAGGAAGAACTCATTCATACTTGGCGGCATCATGGCCACAAATTCCAGGAGATCCTTCCGAGCCTGTTCGAGGCCGCGAGTATCATCGGGGCAGAAGTTCTCGCCGAAGAAATGCCGCTCAATCTGGACATCCAATCCGCGTGGCGCCGCCATCCTGGCCACGTCAGGTAGCCGTAGATTGGAGAACTTGGGGTCAAACCAGGTGTGAAGGCCAATCGTGTTCAGCTTCTTTTTGGCGGCAAAATCGACCATGTCGTCGAGGTCATTCGTCGTGGGAAAGACCACGAATCCGCGCTTCCGAAAAGATGGAACCTCCGTAATGCTGTAACCTTCGAGTCTCGGGGAAGCGTGAGGAATGACTTCATTTGCCCGACCAGGAAAATACCATCGGACTCCCAGGGTCTCCAGGTAATGATAGCCGCCGTAGAGTGTGGCGCGGGGCGTGTTGCCATAGATGATCAGTTGCTGGCCCACGCTCCGGATCATAAAGCTGTCGCTGTCTTTCCCCCGCAAGCTGGCTTCGATTTCCTTGCGCTCACGCGGAGAGAGCCCCTTGGGCAAACATCCAAGATAGAGGTCGCCGTCCGCAGTCTGTTCTGCAACCTCCGGCTTGGAATTCCCCATGGCGGCGAGATAGCGGGTGAGTTCCTGCGCGGCGAAGCGGATGGGCGCAGCCGGATGCGCGGGCGTAACTAGGCGGAGCGCGTGGCTCGATCCGCCGGGGGATGCGAGGAGCATTTCACAAGCGACGACGAGAAGTATCCACCCCGTGAAGAACGGCTTGACCCACCTGCGCATCGTGAATTCTCCTTCGATAATTGCCTCTGGTCCCGGGAGACCCTGCTCAATCCCATGAAGTCGCGGCGGGCTCTGCCACCCGGAATGCAGGTCAGAGGAGAGCACTCATTGTGCCTGGCCGGGTCCGCCTCCAACCGGACTGATGAAGCGGCTGCTTGCTTCCTGGGCTAGCCGGGCCGAATCAGAATGTTCCTTCCGGCGTTGCCAAAGGCGTAGGGTGCCGGCGGCTTGAAAGCACTCTTATCCCAGAAGGCATCCCGGAGGGATTGGCAAGCTTCCCGCTGCCAATGCGGCAGACGAATGTAACTTCAATCACGGCCATGCGGTTGGGATTAGGGAATGGCACATCCGTTTTAGAGAGGCTGCTTTCACGGCCATGCCGACGATGAGCAGTTTGGGTGACGGAAGCTGCGGAACCTGTGGCAACTCGGCGAGCGTTGTAAGGAATGCCGTTTCGTGGGCTGTCGAGGCGTTCGATACCAGGAGGCAGGGCGTTTCGCCTTTCCAGCCGGCGGTCGAGAGTTGCTCGGCAATCGACGCAATATCCGTCGGCATGTACACGACAATTGTAGCGGAACTCCCTGTGCCCCGTGGATTCGCTGCGGGCCAAGCATCGGCGTTCTTTCCCCCGCAATGGTGGCCTGTCGTGAAGATCACAGATGACGCCACTCTCCTGTCCGTCAACGAGACTTGAGCTGCCGCGGCGGCGCCCAGGACGCTGGTCACGCCGGGAACAATCTCGAACTCCACCCCCGCATCGCGCAAAGCGGTAATCTCTTCACCTGCCCGGCCGAAAATCAGCGGATCACCTCCCTGCAGACGGACAACCGTGTAACCGTCGCTTGCGTAAGAGACCATCAGTTGGTTGATCCCCTCCTGGCTAAATGTCTTCCGTCCGCAGCGCTTGCCGACATTGATCACTTGTGCGGCAGGCGATGCGCGATCGAGGATAGCCGACGTCACGAGGTCATCGTGAAGAACCACGTCGGCAGATTCGAGCACGCGCAACGCTCTTAGTGTAAGGAGTTCGGGATCACCGGGCCCTGCGCCTACCAAGTAGACCTTACCTTTCATGACCGATGCCTGCACTTATTCCCTTCCCCTCCCTCGCGCGATTCCGCTGGAGATAGATATCAAACCGTTCGCGGCTCGCCAGGCGATGCAACAATCCACGCCGGTGTTCTGGATCCATGCCCCTTCGATACAGCCCGCGACGTGCGCAGCCCAGCCGCCGAACCCACTCCGCATACTCCGGTCCGAATTGCTCCTCGAGTTCTCTGCGCAAGCGCTGAGCCAGCGCCGGGCTTTGACCAGCCGTTGAAACCGCAAACTGAAGGTCGCCCCGCCGCACGACCGATGGGTAATAGAAGTCGCAGTGCGGCGGGTCATCTACTACGTTGCACAAGATGCGGCGTTGTTGGGCCTCCCGGTAAATCCAATCGCTGAGTCCTGGGGATGAGACCGCCGCCACGATTAGAAACACATCGTTAAGATCGGCTGGCTCGAAAGGCCGGGGGGACCAGCGAATCACTCCGGCCTGGGCCCATCGTTCGACTGCAGGCGTAGCGCGCGGAGCTACCACGTGGACGGCACCGCCTGCCTCGATCAGACCGTCAATCTTCGATTCGCCGATGGACCCTGCTCCCACGACCAGGCAGGAGCGGCCATCCAGTTTCAGGAAGATGGGAAAAAGACTCATATTCGACCCTGCAAAATCGAAATCATTTCCCCCCGCAACTACGGCAGGCAGCGCCGGACCTGGGCTACTTCTCATGGGCCGTCGACGTGACGAGCGTCATCCCTTTGCGTGCAGGCCGCACTCGGTCTTCTGAAACCCTGACCAGCGACCAGCACGCATGTCCTCTCCTGCCTGTACTTGACGCGTGCAGTATGTGCAACCGATGCTCGGATAATTTCGATCATGAAGGGGATTGTAAGGAACGTTATGCGCACGGATGTAATCCCAAACTTGATCCCACGTCCAATCAGCCAGAGGGTTGAGTTTCACCAGGCCAAACTTCTTGTCGTCTTCCAGCTTCCTGGCATTGGCGCGCGTTGGCGCCTGGTCTCTCCGGATACCCGTAATCCAGGCCGACAGTCCCGCCAGCTTTTGTGTCAAAGGCTCGACCTTTCGCAGGTTGCAGCACTTGTCCGGCTCGCGGGTCCACAAGCCGTCTCCGAGAGCTGCTGCCTGTTCCCCGGGGGTATAGCGCGAGCGGGCCCGTTCAATTTGCACATCATACTGCCGCTCGATCTGGTCGATCAGCGCGTACGTCTCAGGGAACAAAAAATCGGTGTCAAGTGTGAACACTCTGAACTTGGGTTGAATACGTGCCGCGAGGTCAATTAGAACCACGTCCTCCGCCCCGAAACTGGAGGCAATAGCGACGCTGGGATGAAACTGGCTCAGTCCCCAGCGGATGATCTCTTCCGCGTTCCAACTCTCGGCCTCGGCTTGGTAATTCTGGATGTCAATAGTCATATTTGAACGTTCTCTCCTTGTTTATATTCAGCCTTTGTATTTCAGGCTTTCGGAATCTGCTGGAAGCCTCGGTCTTCCGGGAGCATGCAAGTTGCCGTGAGCACCGGAAATAAAGTGAGCCCCATAAGGCGGTCACAGACCGGAGCAACTGCTGTGAGGGGAATGAGCTGCCGACTCTTGCGTCTCATCCCACCAGCAATCTTACCCCTATGCAGGTCGTGACTGCTGCAATGCCTCGAACGAACCATCCACGCGAGATGCACCGCGAAAGCAGCCCACCGGCAACAATACCCGGAAGCAAACCCAATAGGACTTTGTAGAACAACTGCAAATCAAAATTGCCGAGCTTGAAATACATCCCCACGCTCAAGCCTCCCACTACGCAGCCGAACAAATTGCTGGCGGCTGCCATCTGCGCAACGGTCCAGTCGGTGGTGGAAGCAAGAAGCGGAACCAGAACGCTGCCGGAGCCTGCGGAGGTCAGCGCTTGAAGAGTCCCGACCGCCGCCCCTATGGGCAAGAGCAGAGCGCGAGTTCGCCCCAGGGCTGCGAGTCGCGCGCCTCGAACCCGGTCAATCTTGAGCAAAGCTGCTGCGGCAAGAATCAGCATCAACGCCAACGCCCGCCTCAGCCAGACATCGAAATCGATGTGGCGCGGGAGCAGGGCAGCCTCAAGGAGGAACAAGGCCACGGCAACGCCACAGACACCCCCGGCCAGCAGAATCCAGACGTCACGCCCGGGCCAATGACCCAGCTCGCGGTGAACCAGCGCGCCCACGAGCTTGGCAACAACCGAAACCGCGAGCCCGGTCCCGACCGCCACAGGCGGGCTGTACCCTGCCAGGATCAAGAGCGGGGTGACGATTAGGCCCAGGCCAGCGCCGGTAGATCCGATGAATAATCCACCGACCAGCCCGATGCAGGCCTCAACCATGCGTCACCTCTTTTTTCGGACGGAAAGCCTCGGCCAGGACGGCCGCGACTTCGGGCCGGGTGAACTCCACGGGGAGAGGCAGACCTTCGCGCAGCCGCCGCCGCACCTCGGTGCCGCTGAGCGTTAAGCGCTCTTCCGGCCCGTGGCCGCAACTCCGCTCGCTGGCCAGTGAACCGCATCGACGACAGTAATAGACTTCCCCAAAAAAGAGCGGTTGGATACCGAGGCCATCGCCTGCAAGGCTCTCGAGCAACCGGTGCGCGTCGAAGGGGCCGTAATAATTGCCCACCCCGGCGTGATCTCTTCCCACGATGAAATGCGTGCAACCAAAATTCTTTCGCACAAGCGCGTGGAGAACGGCCTCGCGNNTCAAGCAACACTTGATAGCAGCGCAGGCGCAAATCCGCCGGCAGGTCCTCAGGACGGGTCTCTCCGACCAATGGATGCAGCAGCAGCCCGTCCATGACTTCCAGTGTGGTCCGCAGGACGTATTCGTGCGCCCTGTGAATCGGGTTTCGCGTTTGAAAACCAGCGATGCGCCGCCAACCACGCCGCGTAAATTCCGCGCGAGTCTCAATGGGCGTGTGCCAATTGCCATCGAGCTGCAGGGCGCTCGCGTCACCCATCCATTCGATAGGCCCTGCCAGGGCCATCCCACCCGCCGAAAGGAATGCCGCAACCCCCGGATGTGCTTCCTCCTGGGTCTTGAACATTTCGCGGGTCCAATCTCTCGGCGGCGCGAAGCGCTCCTCAATCTGCAACGTGCCCAGGAGCGAGCCAGCATAGCGGAGAGCTACCGTCTGTCCCGGCATCGCATCCTGGGCCTCCGACGGGTCAACTTGCAGAAGCACTGGCAACGGCCAAAGGGTTCCATCCGGCAAAGCGAGATCTTGAACGACGGAGCGCGCACTATCGTGGTTCATGAACCCTTCCAGTGGGCTGAACGCACCGGTAGCCAGCAACAAAAGGTCGTTGGCAGCGCGCGTGGACAACTGAATGGATGGCAGGCGCTCGGCCCGTGCTTGAACCTCTCGCCTCGCCTCAGGAGGCACCACACGGTTGATTAGCCGGCCGCCGTGCGGGGCGATTCCAGCTTGGACTATCTCTGACATTTCATTCTCCTAAGGAAGCGGTCTCAGGACCGCCGTCGGGTCAGCGCTGCTAAAGCGCTCACCTCCATTTTAACCTTCCACACCGTGCGGTGGCCTGCCAGGCGAGGAATCCCGAGTAACGGCGGCAACCTCCTCACCAGCCAGGAACTGCCGCAGAGTGCCCTCGCCATGGCGAGCGAAGAATTGACGCAGGTTCTCAGCATCGAATCGTCCGGATTCGTAGGCACGAAGCAGCCGCGCGATGGCTTGCGGAACTTCGCTTGCCGGGCAACGGTACCCGACGGGCCGCGCAAACTTCCGATGCTCGCCCACCGCGCCTCCGACAAAGAAATAATAGGCATCAACGATTTGGCCGTCCACTTTCATCTTTTTGCCTTCAATGCCAATGTCCGCGATCCAATGCTGTCCGCAACTATTGGGACATCCGGTAATGTGAAGCTTCAGATCCTGGTCAAATCCCGGCAGCAACTCATCCATTTCCTCTACCAGCCACCGCGCAAAGCTCTTGGTTTCCGTAATGGCGAGCTTGCAGAACTCCATGCCGGTGCAGGCGATCGCACCACGCCAGAAAGGTGAACCTTCCGGGCGCAGTCCCACGGCTGCGAGTTCCCGCGCAAGTTCTTCTGCGCGTTTGCTGGGAACATTCACGACCAGCAGGTTTTGCATGTTGGTGATGCGCAGTTCGCCGCGCGCAAAATCTTCAGCAAGATCAGCCGCAGCTCCGAGCTGCTCCGCGGTAATTCGGCCCCTCAGAACCGCCGCACCAACGTAGCAATAGCCTTCAAGCTTCTGCGGATGGATGCCTACATGATCCCGGTACGAATCGGCAGGCGGGTTATCATCACCTGCAGGCTCAAGCCGGAAGCCGATGCGCCGCTCCAGCTCCTCTTGAAAGTGCTCGGGTGTCCACCCGTGACGCATAAAGAGGTATTTCAACCGAGCCCGCTCGCGATTCTCGCGCAGGCAATCCGCATCGCGATAGATCTCGGCGACGCCTTTGATGACAGGCAACACCTGCCCCCAGCGCACGAATGCGCTGAGGCGTTTGGCGAAGAACGGCTCCGACGACAGCCCGCCCCCCACCTGCAACGAGAAGCCGACCTCTGGGTGAGCATTCCGAGTGTAAATGAGAGCTGTCAGTCCCACATCGTTTATTTCCGGGTACGAGCACCAGACGCGGCAACCCGTGATGCAGATTTTGAACTTTCGCGGCAGGTTGTAGAACGCTGGGTTGCCGACCAGGAGTTCGGTGGCTTGAAGCACCAGGGGTGATGCGTCACAAATCTCATCGCCATCCAGGCCGGCCAACGGGCACCCAGTGATATTGCGGGTGTCGTCGCCACAAGACCCCGTGGTGGTGAGGCCCGCTCGCCACAGAATCTCAAGGACCTCCGGCAGGGATTCAATCGACACCCAATGAAGCTGTACATTCTGACGCACCGTCAGGTCCACAACGCCGCGTGCGTGGAGCTTGGCTGCATCAGAAATCGCCCGGAGTTGGTGCGAGGAGAGAATGCCACCCGGCACTCGGATCCGGATCATGAAATACGGTGCCGACTTGCCCTCGCCGCCTTGGCCGCCGACAACTCCTGCCCCGTCACCCTGCGTGTAAACGCCCCACCATCGGAAGTAGGTCCCCAGCCACTCCGCCGGGATCGAGCCAAATCCCTTGCGAGCGAACCGCCGGATTTCGTCGAGACACTCCCAGGGATTCTTCTCCCGCTTGAGGCGTTCGACGCGCTGAGCCTTGGTTTCCTGTACCGGTGTCGTCATGAGCCCTCGGTGTGCTCTAATCGCCAAATGCAAAAAACCCACTCGCCGGCGTTTTCTTCCGACGGGTGGGTTCTTTAAGGATACCCTGGATTAGGCCGTTAGGCAGCTACTATCCACACGCCAGAAGATATGTGTGCGCAACAACACATCCGACAACAACGACGCACGCTCTGGCTGTGGAACGTCAAAACTGAATTCTCCAGTCACACTCGGACGCCACCAAACCCGCGCCCTCCATTCCGTTACTTGCCATCTGCCCGGACTCAAGAGTGCACCATAATACGACAGTTTGTCAACTAGGATTTATTTATGCAAACCATTGTTAAAACTTATAGCAAGGCTCTTGGCAAGGCCCCCCAAACTGCAGCCCGAAATGGACCTACGTCGTCTGGAGCCGATCAGCGACTAGGGTCTTCGCGAAGGCAGAGATATCGATCTGGGATAAGAATCCGTTATGGGAGCGATAAAGGGAATCTCCATTGACAATTTGGCACTTGTCAAATAACCTAGCCTTTCTAGTTATGGCTAATTCCCTGCAATTCGGCATTTCGAACTGTTGCTGTATGGCAACCATGCCGGCGTGTGGTGCAGGGAATCTTAGCTCCTAGGCAACACTAAGAAACTCGGCGTAAGACCAGCCACCGTCGGACAGAGGGTCCGCGGTGGTTTTCTTGTTTGTGGAGGAATATCATGTCGATTCGAGGAGCAGTTGCTCATCATACTGAGAATGCCCTTGACCGAGAACCGCGCCTAATGCGAATGTTGGCTCCTATGGCTCCAATCCGGAGTTCGTCCCCCGCGCTCAGGAGCTCTTGCCTCACTCACGTACTGCTTGCCATCCTATTCCTCGCTGGCCCGGCGACAGCTCAGAAGATCACCGGCGACATCGAAGGCACGGTCACCGACCCTTCCGGTGCCTCTATCCCGGCCGCAACGATCGAAGTGAGAAATGTGGAAACCGGGGCGATTCGCAGCTCGCGAACCGACTCCTCTGGCCGATTCGAAGTAACCTTGCTCGGCGTCGGGAAATATGACGTGACCGCAGAAAAGACAGGCTTCCAGAAGGTGTCCACGCCCGGAGTCACCCTGGTTCTGGGACAACGGGCATCGGTCAATTTCACCCTGCGGGTGGGAGAATTAAAGCAGACCATAATCGTCGAGGCCGGGACTCTTTCGGTCAGTGTCACGACGGCCGATATTTCCGGCCTGGTCGGCGAGAGGCAAGTGAAGGACTTGCCGCTGAACGGGCGGAGCTTTGACAACTTACTAACGCTAAACGCGGGGATCGTTAACTTCACCTCGCAACGGGCTGGCGGGACTGGAACATCGGCTTCTGCTGTCGGAAACATGTTTTCCGTCTCGGGCCAGCGGCCGCAGGGAAACCTATTTCTATTGAACGGCGTGGAATACACGGGCGCCTCGAACATCAACGTAACTCCTGGCGGAGCCAGTGGACAGCTATTGGGTGTGGACGCGATCCGGGAATTCGCCGTCGTGAAGGATACTTACGGCGCCGAATACGGAAAGCGTTCCGGTGCGCAAATCAACATTGTAACGACCTCCGGGACGAACCAGCTCCACGGAAGCGTGTACGAATTCCTCCGCAACAACAACCTGGATGCCCGCAACTTTTTCGACCAGGCCGACACCCCGCAATTCCAGAGGAACGTATTCGGCGGTTCGCTGGGCGGTCCCCTTCGCAAAGACAAGACATTTCTGTTCGGGAACTATGAGGGATTCCGCCAGCGTCTTGGCCTGAGCAATGTCACGCTCGTACCCGACGATGCGTCCCGGGCCAGTGCGGTCGCGAGTGTCCAGCCGCTGTTGGATTTGTGGCCCCAAGCCAACGGGCCGGATCTGGGCGGCGGGATTGCGATCGCCTACAACAATCCGCTGCAAGCCATCCACGAGGATTTTGGAACCGCGCGCTTTGACCACAACATCAGGGATAGGGATGCCTTTTCTGGAGTCTACACCATAGATGACAGCGCGGCAGAAACGCCCTCGGCCAACCCGCTCAGCCTGGTCAATCTGCGGGTGCGAAATCAGGTCGCGAGCCTCAGCGAAACCCATATTTTCTCTCCCAGGTTCCTCAACAAGGCCATCTTCGGATTTTCACGCGCCGCATATCTCTTTACCGGTCAGACGCCTGTGGACCTGCCAGGATTTGTGGAGGGGCAGCCGATTGGCGTCGTCTCCATTGGGGGAAGCACGGCTCTCAATTCCTCCTCGCAGATCTCCCTTGCCGGAACGAATGGATCAAGCAACCTGCGCTCGAACCGCAATCTCTTTACCGCCAGCGATCAAGCCTCTTACAGTCATGGCCCGCACACGTTCGAATTCGGTGTCTGGTTCCAGAAGCTCCAAAGCAATGACAACCTGGCACAAAACCAATACGGTCAGGCTGTCTTTTCCAGCATGCCGAACTTTCTGAAAGGGACGGTCGCAACCTTCACGGTAGTTCCCTCCCCCACCCCCCTCTCGTTCCGTTCTTTGCAGGGGGCGGCTTATGCGCAAGACACTCTGAAGCTCCGGCCGTCGCTGGAGCTGCGCATCGGATTTCGCACCGAGTTCACCGACGGCTGGAATGAGGCGCACGGGCGGGCCTCGAACTACCGGTTTGATTCCGACGGCGTGATCGAGAGCCAGCCCGTGGTGGGCAACTCAACCTTCACCGTGAACAGGGCTAAGTTCTTGCCGGCCCCGCGGATTGGCCTCGCTTGGTCTCCCTTTTCCAGCAAGACCGTGATTCAGGCCGGCTTCGGAATCTACTACACCTTGAACGATTCCATCAGCTATCGCCTAACCCAGAGCGCTCCCTTCAATTCGGTGCTGGTACTCCGGAACGTGCCTCTGGCGAGCATCCACATCGTCCCGGGGGCAACTCCCCCTTCGGGCGCCAAAATCTCCCCGGCCGGGGTGCAGCCCGATCTGGCCACCCCCACGCTGATCTCGTATTCGTTGAAAATTGAGCAGCAGATCACTCCCACCACTTCCTTTAGTGTGGGATACGTGGGGAACCACGGATACCACAATTTGCTATCGATTGACGCCAATCTGCCGGTGCCAACCATCTGCCCGGCGGCCCCCTGCCCGGCAAGCTATCCGAAAGGACTCATGTACTTTCCCTCGGGGGCTCCCCTTTCCAATCCGAGTGTGGCCAACACGACGCACTGGTTTTCCTGGGGCGTCAGCAATTACAACAGCCTGCAGGTGGACGTCAGCCGCCGGTTCAGCAGAGGGTTGCAGTTCCGCGGAATCTACTCGCTCACCAAGAACCTGGACAATGGTTCTTCTTTGAATAACAGCATAACGGGGAGCACGAATGCGTTTACCATGAATCCCCTCCTTCCAGCATCGGACTATGGCCGGTCCGCCTTCGACATCCGCCACGCTGCGGTTATCAATGGAACGTATGACCTGCCCTTCGAGCGTAAGCATGCGCCGGGCGCGAACCCCTGGCGGAATAGAGTGCTCGCAGACTGGCAGATCAGCGGCATCGGAACTATCCAAACCGGGTTGCCTTTCTCGCCGCAACTGGGGTTCAACCCCACCAACGACGGTGACACACGCAATCCCATCCGGCCTTCCTTGAACCCCGCCTTCACCGGAAACGCGATCCTGGGCGGACCCCAGCGGTATTACGACCCCAGTGCCTTTGTGGTGCCGCTCAACGGAACGTACGGCAACGCGGGCCGTAACATTCTGGCGGGCCCGGGCCTGCAGGATGTGGATTTTTCCATCTCGAAAACGTTCTTGCTCACGGAGCGTGTGAACCTTCAGTTCCGCAGCGAGATTTTCAATCTCTTCAATCACACCAACTTCAACACACCGAACCCCATCGTGTTTACCTCGGCTGCGTCGGGAGCCTCTCCCACGGCCGGCTTGATTACCTCTACCACCACAACCTCCCGGCAGATTCAGTTTGGGCTGAAGCTGCTGTGGTGAGCAAGACATTCCGAGCGTAAGTCAGTGTCATTCCCGCGTAGGCGGCAATCTCCCGAAGTCCTGGCCCTCTCCGAGTCGAGAGGGTGGTCGCCGTCTCATGAAGTCCCCAGCCCTCTCCCCAGGCGGAAGAGGGTAGCTCGCTGCCGGTGCTTTCACCAGCCGGAGCGGGAAGGGGGCCCCACGTTTTGCGGGTGGAGGTGAGGGGCCATATCTCCCGTCGGGCACGGAGAGCGCGATGGCCGCCCAAAGCCGCGGATAGGCCCCCACCCCGCTTGCTGTCATCCTGAGGACCCAAAGGCGAGGAAGGATCTCCGCATTTCTCGACCTCGCGTCCAGAAATTCTCTCATTTCCTTTCAAAAACATGCTGGTTTCACCCTGATTATCGCGCAATTTTTACATTTGTCGGCCACAAAGGCCGATCGTTTATCGGCCTTTATGTCACTCGCTCCTTTGTTTTCATACACATCCCCGGAGGTTCCTTCATTTTTAACATCTCTTCGGGTAAGCGCCCCGCTTCTGGACCCTGATGGGGCATATGGGTGAGCCGCCACAATTGGCGCAGGCTGGAATCTTCGATTATTTGCATGAACATAGTGTTTTCGCCCTTCGAAGCCATCCGGATGGTGCAATTCTCGGGTAACCAAAGACCAGCACGCGCCTCAGACCGAGCCCCGATAACGCGTTCTTTCCAAATTGATCATCGGGGCCGAGCCCTGTTCGGCCGGAGTACCCCCTTAATAGACTAGCGCCAAGCGGTGGGGGTGAGTCAATAGGGGTTAATACGATTGTCACTACGGGTAGGCAAAATCGTAAAGTAGGGGTGCCTAATTGTCCGACATCGTTCCCGCGCGCAAGAAACAGTGCCGCAGGACTCCCCTATTCCCCTCCTGATTCAGGAGAGGGACCTGGGGTGGTCAGACTGGCTGTGGTGTTGCCCCAGCCCGCAAAGCGGGGTCGAGGATTTCCCAGTAGGGGCGGTTCGCGAACCGCCCCCCAGAAAACATGCGCGATGGTGGCCCAGTTCAAGCCCGTCAGGGCCGATAGATTGTGGCCCACGGCAACGACCGTGAGGAAGCAGCAGTGATTAACGCTTCAGCCCGCGCCAGCGGGCGACAGAGTTGCTTACGGTGGTCGATTATTTCTGTCGCCCCTGCCGGGGCTTGTTTCCCGTCCTGCGTCTTCTTCCCATCGCAACCCGCCTAGGAGAATCCGAGAAAATGTAGCGCAAGGCTCGCCCTCCAGCCTTGCGGCTTTTCCACCGCGCCGTGCCTTTGACGGCGCGGCCATGGGAAATTCAGATTATCTTGTTTGCAGTGCGGCAAGAGCCCGCATCGCTGGAAGAGCCTGCCGGGGCGCAACAGTCACCGAGAGTCATGAGTCTCTTCGATGCGCGATAAGGAGAGCGCGGGTCCACCTAACAATGATTAGGCGACGGCACCGCGCCCTTGCCGCTGTCGGCAGTGAACGCGCGCGGGTCGAGGTGCAGCGTAGAGATAATACTCTCGAGCGTGACGACGGTTTCCTGCAACGCTTGCAGCCTCAATTCTCGCGACACCGCTGGGAACGCCAGAAGTTGCTTGCCGAACGCCACGTGGTTCGCCATTGCTGCGCGCAGCTTCTCATACATCGGTCGTTCGACCATGCTTGCAGCGTGGAGTGAGATGCGAAGCTGGTAGTAGAACGTAGGCACCGCCAGCAACCACATGATCAGTTGCCAGTCGTCAGCAATACTCCAATCATTGGGCTCATTGCCTGAGAGATCAGCCTCGTGCACAATCCGCTGCCTCCGCTTCGCCAGTTGCGTTAACGGCGGATAGAGGAACCGAAAGGGCGGGGCATCGATGCCGCTAAGCTTGAGCGCCTTGTCGAGATCCGTTCGCGAGTAGAAACTCAGGCTACGGTTGGGCTTGGGAAGGTGACTTCGGAGCGCCACCTCAAATGTAGTATGGAGAAAGACGACGATGGATCTGAGGATGTCTGCTCTGGCACCGCTGCTAGTTCCGAACACTGCCGAGGGCTTTAAGGCTTCATGGGACGAGAGTAACCGCACCAATCCACTAATGCGGCTCATGTTCAGGCGGAACCGTGTCTCAAGAAGGTCGGCCTTGGCGCTCATAGCATGCGTGTCTTCCGCCGCCTAACGACTCCAGCGTAACCCGCTGCCCGTCTTGGGGGCGGTCGGGTTGACGCTACGGTTAGACGTCGGAGCATCATCAGGGTTCGAGATACCACGAATTTTTATCTGGCACGTACACGTACTCGACTGGTAGCAGGTTGTGTGAGCGGTCGTATTGGTCAATGATGGAAACGTCTATCCAGAGCTGGATTGGGTCCGACGGCAGTCGCTTCTCGTCAGGCATGGTGAAATGGCCGAACACCGTGAACCTAGGCTTAAGACGCCACAGTTTGCTGCCACCGTAGTATCCGTCTAGAGTTGTGCCCCGTGAGTCAGCACGAACCGTGTGTACCACGATTCTGACCTTGACTGGCATAGAATCACCCAAGTGAGCCAGCACGAACCCGACGTCCGGAAACGTTCGTGACCCTCCGCCTGGAAGTGCTTGCGTGACTTGATAGTGAATCGGCGGCACGAGATGGCGGGTAAACTCTTCGAAGACCTGCTCGCGCCGTGCCCGGAGTTCGTCTGGCTTGAACTTGGTGCCGCGCGGGTGGTCATCGTTGTACCGTTGAACCTCGCTGTGGCAGTCGAAACACAGCGGCAGAGCGTTTTCGACATCGTTGCTGCCTTCCGACGATTCTGGGACTATGTGGTGTACCTCGATGTTCACGCCACACGGCTTCTTGCAGTAGCAACAATGCCGATCGGCCCAAAGTAGAACCTTCGTCCGTAACTTGTCATCGAAGGGCATGTCTATCTCCTGTCTCACCACGTCCAAGGACCAAGAGCTCAGAGACAGCCGCGACTCAGCGGCGAGGCATGAGCAGAACCAACGGTAATACCAATGCAACCCAACTCAGGCAAACCCGAAAGCGGGCGGCTGTTGGCTACAGCGATGTGTTAGGCGTATCGGTTATCATCTTAAAGGAACCAATTTGATAGATCTGAAATCGTCAAAGAATATCTTCAGGATCCCATAAAACTCAATATACAACCGTTCAATCGTCGCCTGCTGCATTCTGTCCGATGTCAGCATATCGGCGAAATGTGCAACCATCTCCGCAACTCCATCTCTATTCGGAGCCAAACCAGAAGACGCAAATGCCTGATTGTAGCCTTTGGAAATCTGGTCAATTTCGGAATGGTCGTGTCGCTCCAGATACATCATGACGAAAACGTGAGCATCGGAAGATGCGTCCATGCTGCAACTCTTCGTAACGGCAATCAACATGAGCTGAATGAAAACCGCTCTAAGATGGTCGTAATAAAGCTGCGCGTCGACGGCACTCAACGCACTATCATTGCAGGCTCGTCTAAGAGCTTCCCACGTGGCCTCTCGCTCTCTGGAAAAAAGCGGCGTGAAGTTCTGCGTGCAATAATCCTCAACAGAAACTTTTTTCATAAAGAAGATGGCTGTGGCGATGCTCGCTCGATACCCCTAACTCTTGTTTAGCCTGACCTGCATAATACCCTTCCCGCTCGGCATAACAGGAAAGCGCCAATCCCGAGTGCGCAGGGCTTCTACCGCGCGGTCGTAAAGCTTCGGAGTCGGCTCGCCAGGGAACAACCCCAACGGTAAGCGAGGATTCGCGGGTTTACCACCCCTTGCCCCCCCCTAAAATAGGAGGGGAAATTGTTCATGACGCCTAGCCTCCCAGGAATTCTCGGGCTGGCGAAAGAGTGAACGAATTAGACAACCACTTAACCTGCGATGCAAGTCCATAATCTCGCTTTGTGTTTGCACTGAGTGTTCCGACGCCGTACAATGAGGTCCCGCTAGACCAAATACCTGCCCACGGAGACGCCCAATGGATCGCCGTTCATTTCTTGCTGCTTCATGCAGCTCGCTCGCAGTCGCTCGACTTGCCACCTCTGCTCAAGCGAATTCCCCCGACGAAAAGGGGTTGCGACTCTCCATCACGTGGGGAATGATGCGCGGAATGCCGGCGGGTGAGGGTCTGGCGCTTCTGGCTCGGCATGGGTACGACGCCTATGAAATGTTTGAATGGCGCAACCCGGCGGAACTGGCCAGCTTTGTGGCCGAAAAAAGGAAGTATCCTCTCACCTGCGCTTGCCTGGTTGCGAACAAGGGAGTCGAGGCGCGCGGCTGTGGCCTTGTGAATCCGCGCGAACGCGAGGGATTCATCCAGGAGCTGAGTCTCAGCCTGGAAGCGGCCCAGAAGGTTGACGCGAAACGCCTGGTGGTCCTGACCGGTAACGAAGTGGGGGGTATGCCGCGGTCCCAGCAGATGACGAACGCGGTCACCACGCTGCGGGCGGCCGCTCCCATTCTAGAGAAGCACGGGGTGACCGCAATAGTTGAGATCCTGAACACCTACGTGGACCACGCGGGCTACTTTCTATACTACGTCCGCGACGGTGCAGAACTCATCGACCGCGTGGGAAGTCCGAACGTAAAGCTGCTATTTGACATCTACCACGCCCAAATCATGGAAGGAAACTTAATCAGCAATATCCGCGCTAATATCGACCGCATCGGGCACTTTCACATCGGGGACGTTCCCGGAAGACATGAGCCAGGGACGGGCGAAATAAACTATCGAAACGTGTTCAAGGCGATTGCTGACCTCGGAGACCGCTATCGGGGGTACGCTGCCCTGGAATATGGTGCATTGGCCCCCCTGGAAGAAAACCTCTCGGTCATGCGAGAACTCACGACCCTGGCACCCAAGCCGCAGTGAGTTCATATTTGAGAATTCGACTTGAGGGAGCACCACAAATGAGGGGGGAAATACCGATGGGCCCGGACAAGCGGGGAGGCAAGCGCGCCCTATTCCCACGGGGTTCATTCCAGGCGATCCTCCTGCTCGCCGCCCTGTTGATTCCCTGCGCGGTCAAATCGCAGCTTCCCCATCCGCCGCTTTCCGAATTCTCCTATGAGGTGGGCACGGACAAGATCTGGACCGTTTTCGGACACGTTCGAGATCTGGCGGGACAACCCCTGGGGGGTGCAAAAGTCCACATTGAGCCAAATGGGCCACTCGCCAAGCCGCAAGACCTCGAAACCAACCTGCAAGGGGAATTCCGGACGACCTATAGACTGGACGCCACACAATACTCGCGCCTCAACGTACAGGTAACGGCAAGCAGAGCGGGCTACGGGGATGGGCGCGAAAGTGCGGAATTCGGGGCTGGGAACAAGACCTGGGAAATCATTCTCTACCTTAGACCGGAAAGTGGGAACCCTGACGTGCTCCCACTTAGCTCTCTCATCATGATCCTTGCCCCGCGCTTCCGCTCCCAGGAGGCACTGAATCAAGTGCCCGATGCGGCGCGGAAAGATTATCAAAGTGGCGCTGAAGAACTTTTCGGGAAACAGACTGCCATCAAGGCTGTACCGCTTCTCGCGAAAGCTGTGGGGCGTGAAGCCAATTGCCTCAACTGTCGCCTCTTGCTGGGCTTGGCCCAACTCGACGCGGGCAGTTGGACGGGCGCAAATCAGCAGTTCGCAGAAGCTGAGAAGCTTCTTGGCCCTAACCCCAAGGGCGGCGCAGGTTCTGAGCTTTACGTCATCCTGGGCGTGCTCGAGACCTGGCAGCAACGGGAGAAGACGGCGGTGGGCTATTTCCTGAAGGCGCTTGATACGCACCCTTCCGACCCGATTGTCCTCCTGGAGCTTGGGCGAACCCTGGTCATGCAACAAGACTGGGAATCGGCGGACCGGTACTTGGAGGAGGCACTCAAGGCCGGGGCCCCTCCTGAGGCGCGGCTGCTGCACGCGCGGGCGCTGCTTGAAGAAGGGGACGCCGATGCTGCAGCCGAGGAGATGCAAGCCTATCTGGACAAAAGGAAGCCGCGCGACCTGCCTGCGGACGCACGCATGGTTTATCTGCGATTGCAGGAACGCCTGGAGCTGAAGTCCTTCGAGAAAGTCAAATCGGTGGCAAGCCAGCCGCTGGAAGAGCTGATCAGAGCGATGCCGGAACTGAAAGGCCTGGAGCCGGCGCGAAGCCAGGACGACCTGCCCCTTATCCTCGCCAAAGTGGGTGAGAGCGAGGCCAGGTTCTTCCGCAGTTTTCCCAACACCGTCTCGCTGGAAGAAATCCGGATGGAAAACTTGCGCCGGGATGGAACACCCAAGGAGTTCGGAAGCGAGAAATCCAATTATCTGCTCATGGCAAGTTCCGAAAACTGGGGACTGGGAATTCGCGAATATCGCACGAGTCTTGCCGGAAAGGATGCCAAGCCGATTTCGCTTCCCAGTGGGTCCATCCGAACCAAGGGCTTCGCCTCCGCCTCTTCGGTTTTTCATCCCACCTATCAGTCGGGCACGCAGTTTCGATATCTGGGTCGTCAAACCCTTGACGGGCAAGAAACGCTGGTCATTGCATTCGCCCAGCAGCCGGAGAAGACCCAATTGATCGGACGGTTTGATGCCGATGGAGTCTCCTCGGCCTTTCTACTGCAGGGTGTGGCCTGGGTTGATGCCCAGGACTACCAGATCGTCCGCTTGCGCACAGATCTGCTAAAGCCGCTGCCGAAAGTCCGCCTGATACGGGAGACGACCGAGATTCATTATGACCTCGTCCGCTCCAAGGAGTCCCCCGCCGGACTGTGGTTGCCTCGGGAAGTGATCGTCACCGTTCAATGGAGAGGGAGAACCTTCCGGAATATCCATCACTATTCGGACTACAAATTCTTCAATGTTGCGACCGAGGAAAAACGAAAGGAAGCCTCCCAACTGCCCGGCCCAATCGTCAACCCGAACTGAGCCCAGACCAGCTCGAGATTGGCATCCCCAGACGCAGAGAGAGTTTTACGGGTGCAACCAAGGCGGCGAAAACACTTGCCCTCTACCTCCGCAAGCAAGGGATCAGAGTATCTTAGCTTGCCGAAGCCAAGCCTGTGGGGCGCTCGACCCTGCTCACCGGAGCCTATGGTTCGTGTCCAGAGGTGCTGCTTGAGACTCCACCCCGCAATCTGCGCTCCTGCAACCCTGACGGCCGCTCTCATCACCAGCCCCTCTTCGGGGACTTACACGGGGACGTTAATCAACGATGCGGGCGGGGCCGAACTTCTGGACAGTATTGCTTGGGATGCATCCTCTCGCACGCTGCAGTTTCGCCGCAACGGGTCGGGCCTCTGGCAGTGGTACTCCGGAAAGGTTGTGAAAGGGATATGGGTGGGCCGTTTCTCCCAGAGCACGATTTCGCCGCAAAAGCCCTCCGATCTCATGGACTTTACCTGGCACGTTACAGCCTGGAACAGCACATATCTCGACACGGCCAGCGTTCCGCGCGTCTGGGAGATCCTTATTGACGGCAACGACCTCGCCCGCCTTCGCATCGACGCCGGCAGCGGCGGCTTGACCGGCCGACTGAAGGTCTACTCGAGCCTATCGGAAGGGGCGGCGGACGAGCAGCTTGAGTACAATCTCGATGCCATTACCTGGGATGGCACCCACCTGGCCTTTTCCCAGCACCTCGATGATGGGACCGTCAGAACCTATCAGGGCGCGACCTCCGGACGCAATATCGCGGGAAGCTATTTACCCGGCAACGGCGTATTTTCCGGCACGCGCGCAGAAGTGCTCACTTACGGCATCGCCGCGAAAAGCGCCACGGCGCGCGCCCAGTGGATCTCGCGGACACGCCTGCAGCTCTGCCACCTCATGATGGCGGGAATCCCTAAACCCCTTTCCCGCACAGTAACCGTGCTGGGTTCCAACCTTCCTCCGACACCTTCCGTGTCGTTCCCACCCGACCGCGACGACAATCCCGCTGCATGGCCGCAGAATTATTCGCTGAGTGAGATCCGCTTCGATTACACCCTCCCGAACTCCTATGGTGCCGTCCCCCTGGCGCGCTCAAGCCACGGCTATCTCGCCATTCCCATCACCCCCCCACCCGGCGGCCAGTATCCTGCCTTGCTCGCCGTCAACGGTCACGGCGGCAGCGGCTGGGCGATGATGAATCCCGATGATGCCTATTTCTGATACGGCGAGGCGTTTGCGCGACATGGCTATGTTGTCCTGGCCCTCGATATCTCGCACCGCCCGCTCGCCGATCGCGCCAATCTCTATGCGGATTACCTCAACGGTGACGATCCTGCTCACGGCAATGGAACTCATCCTGCCATCGCGGCCGCCGGAATGGATTCCGACTGGGAAGAACCGGGTGAGCGAAGTTGGGACACGATGCGGGCGCTCGATTACCTGCTGTCATGGGCCGACGTCGATCCGGGCCGCATCATCCTCAGTGGACTCTCCCTGAGCGGGGAGGTGACGGCCGACACCGCAGGCCTCGATCCGCGCCTGTTCATGAGTATTCCTGCCGGCTACTCACCGGACCAGAGCGTCATGCTTTACAACGGCAGTCATCCCTGCTGGCAGTGGCAGCACGCGGATATCCGTGAGTACGTGGATATTTCGGATTACTTCGCGCTCAACGTTCCGCGCCCCTTGCTGATCGAGACCGGCAAGCAGGACTATACTTTCTCCTGGCGCAACCCCCCTTTCTCTTCCGATAAACAGGTCGCCCGGCGCAACCTGGCGTCGTATAGCGCGGAAGCCACCCAGTTCAATCTCTACCTGCACTACGACCAGCACCACTACCACGTTGGCGATATCAATCCCACTTCCGCGACTGAGCAGGGCGTCAGTGTTCCCGATGAGCTGGAGCCGTTACAGCCCTGGGATCAAACCTGGCAGGTCAGCGGCTCCACACACAGAATTCAGCCGACACTCTTTGCCGCCATTGCCTCCGCGGCCATGATTCCACCTCCGGACTTTTCGTTGGCTGTTTCCCCTGCCGCGCCGACTGTCACCGCCGCCCAATCCACCTCCTTCCTCCTGACCGTAACACCGGCGGGAGGATTCAATGATTCCTTGTCACTAAGTTGTACCAATCTGCCCCCCCAGGCCGCGTGTGTTGCCGTACCGGCCAATCTCCAGCCGGATGGCGTCAATCCCACCACCGCTCAGATTACCATCTCGACAACGGCTCCCGCACTTTCCTTCTTCGATCCGGAGAGACCACCGACTCTCATCATTCCGCTTTTCCCCAACGCACAGCCGATCCTTTCCATTCTCCTTGCCGGCCTTTGGTTGGCTGCAGGAGCAGGTTTTTGCCGTCGTCGTTACGTGCGGGTCCGCCCCGGGCTCATGCTGGTTGGGGTCTGCCTCTTAGGCATGCTATGGGCCTCTTGTGGCGGAGGTGGAACGACAGGCAAAGGAAGCGGAAAGCCTGGCACTCCTCCGGGGACATACCAGGTCGGCGTGGACGTATCTTCAGGGACCTTGCATCACGACATTTCTGTCACGCTCACGGTGAACTGAGCCACTAACAACAGCATAACCGAGGGAGCACATTAATCTCGAAAATGCTGAAAGCCGGAACCACCGCAGGGGGATTGGCATTCTTCGCAATATTCTCACCGATTGCGGTGCCAGTTCGAAGGAGTGCCCCGGCTTCGGTGGTTATGGGTCGAGATAGCGTTCCGGCAAGGGGAATCCGTAAGATGTCCACCGCGAACGCACCACACAAGCCGCGAAGCATCTATTTTGATTTGTCGCGCGCATCCTTACACAAGGCTTTTCAATTCTGCCAACAGCCGCTCGATCTGCCCGGTTGTGTGGGTGGCAAAAACCACTGCCCGCAAAGCCCCTTCGGGGCCCCCTCCAACATATCGAGTGCGCTGGATGCAGATCTCCCGCTTCAACAATTCGGCGTGGATGCGGTCCATTTCCTCACCCGACTTCAGTCGCCACGCGGCGATCGGAACGGGACTATCCTGCATCGGAAAACCTAACTGCTTGAGGCCAGCCTTTAAGGTGCGTGCATTCATCCAGAGTCGCTCGCGCAGTTCCGGATGCTCCATTAACAGGGTCATACCCTGCACAGCGGCTGCGGCAGCCGGTGACGGCGATGCATTGGCCCCGTTCACGATATGGCCGGCACGGATGGCTTGCACAAGGTTTTTCTTACCGGGCACAATTCCCCCGTGACCACCGACCGACTTGCTGAGCGTTCCACCAAAAAACAGGTTATCCGACGCCAGTCCGTAGTATTCATACGTGCCGCGTCCATGCGCCCCGAGCACGCCAACGCCGTGCGCGTCGTCAATCCAGATCGCTCCCTGATAAGGCTCCACGGCTTGGAAATATTCGCGAATGGGCGCCACAACGCCGAAGGTCGGGAAGATTCCATCGCTGACCACCAACGGCCGCTCGCCAGCCTGGACATGAGCCTTCAATTGTTTGCGCAGGTCGTCGGGATCTCCGTGGGCGAAAGTATACACGGGCTTGCGCATTGCGTAGATGAAATCGCTAATACTCCAGTGAGGTTCCGCATCGACCACGAACATGTCGTATTGGCCTGTCTGAATCAGGCCTTGGAAGCCCGCAATGTTGCTGAGGTACCCTGAGGGGAGATAGACGGCGTCTTCTGTCCCGAAAAATTGCGCCGCTTTCTCCTCCACTTCCCGGTATAACGGCGTCGTTCCGTAAATATTCCTGGATGTGGCGGTGTGCATTCCATACTTGTCCAAGGCTTCGTGTGCTGCGCGGATAAGCTCGGGATGCTCCTGGAAGGCATAATAGCCGGTTCCTCCAAAATAGAGGCACCTTCTTCCGTTAATAATGGTTTCGGGACCGGGAGGCCCCCCCATCAGATAGACCACCGACTGGGCAAGCAGGCTCCGTATTCCCAGTCCCAGCGTCATGATGCTTCCTGAAGTCATCTGGATGAACGTTCTTCGACTTGCCATGCTTCTACCTCAGAGCAGAAGATAACTTGCTCGAATCTGGCCGATTTCGTTTTCGTAAGTGTCCGGGCGTGCGCGCCATGCCGGACGTAGTGCCGGAAGCTTCGGTCGGGATTTCAACTTCCATGGGTTGCTGGCCAACAGAGAATCCTTGCCGACAGGAGTCGTGTGTAATACGGTATGTGCGCGCCACAGGGGTGTCAAGAACTTTGGCCCCCAGGAAAGTGCAGTCCACTATCGTCACGCCTGGACCAGGAATCCGGGCGAGCACGCAAAGGGAGGATTTTCCATGCGAATGACACGCAATGCTTTTCTGCGGAGCCTGGCGGGCGCAGCAGTGGCCGGCGACATCATGGGTAGCGGGCCTGCAGCTATGTTGCGGGCGCAGCAAGCAGCCCGGTCGCCGGCGCGACAAACTCGCATCACCCAAGTCGAAATCTTTCCCTTTAGTCTGCAGGTGAAGCGGACCATGCATATTGCGATCGGCAACATGGCTGCCGAGAACGTCCTGGTTCGAATTCAGACGGCTGACGGTCTGGTAGGTTGGGGAGAATCTTCACCCTTTGCCCCCGTAACGGGGGAAACGCAAGAAACCGACGTAGTGATGGGACGGCGCTTGGCTGGAATCATCCGCGGGCATGATCCTTTCGACATCCCCAGAATCGCCTCGGATATGGCCGCCCATACTCCGGGATTCCCCAGCATTAAGGCTGCTCTGGAAATGGCGCTCTGGGACCTCTGCGGCAAGATCACGGGGCAACCCGTTTCGCGACTGCTGGGCCGCTATCGTGACTCGTTTGAGACGGATCTGACCGTCTACCTGGACGAACCCCAAGTCATGGCGGACCGCGCGAAAGAAATCGTCCAGTCGGGGTTCAAAATCGTCAAAGTAAAGCTGGGAGAAACGCCAGAAAAGGACTTCGCACGCATGGGCGCAATCCGCAAAACCGTGGGCGATGAAGTGAGAATCCGTATCGATGCCAACCAGGGGTGGACGCCCGCGGAAGCAGTCCGAGCTCTGCGCGGGCTTGAAAAACACCGCCTCGAGTTCTGTGAGCAACCGGTGGTCTATTGGGATTGGGAAGGCTTGAAGTATGTTCGGGACAACAGCCCCATCCCCATCATGGCCGACGAAGCGGTGCATTTCCCGCAAGACGCCATCCAGGCCGTCCGCCACGACGCGGCTGACATGATCAATATCAAGCTCATGAAATCGGGTGGCATTCTGCAGAGTATTGCCATTGCGCAAAATGCGGAAGCTGCCAATATCCATTGTATGCTGGGATGTATGAGCGAAACGCGCGTCGCGCTCACCGCTGCCGCCCACGTTGCGGCATCCCAACGCGCCGTTCTTTACGCTGACCTTGATGCGTTTACGGAACACGCCATCGACCCGGTAATTGGAGGCATGGAAGTCAAGGATGGCACGATACGCATTCCAGATACCCCGGGTTTGGGGCTGGATTTGGACCCCGCTTTCCTGCGCACGCTTCGCCCGGCCTGATCGCTTGAAGGGAGTGGATCATGGTGTGAGAAAACGAGAAGCACGTGGATAGCGGCCGCCATTCCCCGCGCCAGCTTCGCAGGCCGGACGCATGAATGAGAGAGGGGATTGCTACAAAGTCACTGGGGATGGGCTTACTTGTTCTTACCCCCGGAGTTGTTTGGCGCAGGCGCCCGCAATTGATTACCGGGAATCCATGGGACTGGCGGGGCTAAGGGATTAATCCTCAGCCCCGNNTGCTGCGCTCGCCTATTTCCCTGCCGCTGGCAATGCCACGAACCCATGCTGGATGACCTCGGCCGGCTTAGCCAGCATGGCGAGGCTGTCAAGATCGAAGTCCTTGTACAGGTCGAGGCAGAACAGGTCCGAAGCCTCCTCGTATTCAACGGGCTTGTCCATAAGGTAGCCCAGACTCTGCATGCCCCCGTCGAGTTCCACTTGTGAAAACAGTTTTGGCTCCAGCGCCGAGGTGATGAGCGAGACCACCTGGCTGCGGATGCCGCTGCCTTCCAGTCGCATCTGAGGAGGAGTAAATTTCCCCTGTGCCCAATGCGCCAGGCCGGCCAGTTGAGCAGCTTCCATTCCGAGTGGGCGTTCGCCGACCGCAGCCAGCATTTCCGCGAAGAGGTGGGCCGGTTGGTCAGGTGCGGCATCGCCCGTGCCGAGGAAATCCACTACCAGGACTTGCTCGCCGCGTTCCATGCGGTGCGCAACCTCAGGAATGCGATCCCAGGTCTGGGTGGCGGCGCCCTTCCTGCCCTTGTCGTTGATCACCAGGGTGAGTGGCGCGTGGGGTCCAGTCTGCGCTTCCTTCAGCCATACCCCGGTGGCGCTGAGGCCGTTGCTCATTTCGAAGCGATAGGAGACGGATTCCACTTCGTTGTGATGGGTATTCGCGACGAGTGAAATATGGGAAACGATAACTGGATGGTAACGTACTACATCCCGAAGTGTCGCCCTTTGTGCGTTCGTCCATTCTGCCAGCTCCGACGAGTTCGAGGGCACGGGTGGCCGCTTCAACTGACTGGCGATTTTTCGGGCAAGCCCCAGGATGGTGAGATTGTCTTCCGGAATTCCTCCCTTAAGCTCATCAAACGTCTTGGCATACTGCCCCACGGGAATCTCGGCGCTGTCGGCCTTGAGACCAAAGTGCTTGATGAAAAAAGCTGTAGCTTGCGCCTGGTCTTCCAGTGCGTAGTTGTGGGCGGAAATCGATGTGCTCATGTAAAACTGAAGCGCATCCTCCTTCCCATAGAGTTTGAAAAATGGAACGATGGGGTCAAAGACATAGGGCTTCACTAGCGGAGCACGGAAGCAGCAATCGTCCTCGGCGTTATAGAGCAACAAGGTGGGGCGCGGAGCGCGCAGGGCCGTGAGCGTGGAATAATCCGACCCGACCAGGAAATCAGNNACCTTAACGCGCGGGTCAAGGCTGCTGAGAATAATGGTCTGCCATCCTCCCCCTGAAAGCCCGGTCACGCCCAGGCGGTCGGGATCGACGTTAGGATTGGCAGCAAGATAGTCGAGCCCCCGCCGCATGGCCAGATAGAAGATCCCCATGCCGTTCATGCCGACCAGGTCAAGTTGCGAGTCGAACCAGTGTTCGTTGAACTTCTGGTTGAGTTCGCCCATTCCTATCCATTCCAGGTTGAGCGCGATCATCCCCTTCAAAGCCTGGTTGATGCACATCTTCTGCTCGAACTCCACTTTGTTGCCGAGCATGAAAAAGTGCCCCATGACATCCAACACCGCAGGTATGCGTCCTTGTATCGTCTCAGGTTCGTAGAGCAGCGCCGTGCAATAGAACCCGGGCACGATTTCATAACGAAGCCTGCGCAACTTGTATCCCTTGCCCGAAGGAAGAGGGCCCAGGTCTTCGAACCGCGGTTGCGAACTCACCCACTCCTTTGGCCAGCCGTGGAAGATAACGTCGTTTAATAAGTGCTGACGGATACGCTGCGCCTCCGCGGTCCATTGTTCCGCGCTGCTGGGCGTGGGAAGCACAGGGACCTTTTTCTCGAGGAATTGCTGCAGCTGGAAGGTCACAACTTGCTGCGACTGAAGCTGCTCGCTGAGGATGGGCTGGATGACTGCGGGATCCGCCTGAGCCTTCACGAACATCGTACCTAGAAAGATGGCCATCACCAACAGGACTCTTGATTTCATTTCCGTATTTCCTCCCGATCGGTCGCCGACTGCGATTGAATTTCAGAATCGTACTCCGCCATTCGTCAGGATGGGCCCCACTGATTTCACAAAGTTCATTTTTCGTATGGTACAGCCGGTGGTTAGCTCCAAGATTACTCGGAAGCCCTGCAAGATACACCTAAGGCAAGCTCTGCCTTGCCGGGTTTTCTAACCGATTTGGAGTGAGAGTATACACCACCACCGGGCGCAATGAAATTGCAACTATTGGCAGCAAGGGGCCGTAAGCCGCGGGCGCTGGTTTGGTGGCCCAGAGTCCTTATCGCGGCTAACCGAAGCCATGGATACCCCCAATCCGGAGCAAAGGAACTGCCAGGTGTATGGACTATCATGTTTGTCGGTAAAATCTTCATCGTTCCGCCCAACCCAGAAAAGCCCGTCATTCCCGGTTTCCCTGCTCGCACCTGTGCAGCGAGGGCGGTCGCCACGCCGGAGCAGTTATGCTAGACTTCCGTTCGAGCCACTGGGGAACCCAGCAGGCGCTGGAAGCGCTGCGGCGTCCCTGATTCGAACCCCATATGCTGCGGCTCGGCCCGTCAAAAGCTCGAAAGTCAGTTTGACTCTGCGGCACGGGTCCAGACCACTATACTCGTGCGAACACTTGCCAATGGGTCCGCCAACCCGCGACATAGGGAGGCTCCGGAAAAGAAAGGCACAGCCTTCCGCATGCTGCCGAGTTACTGCCCTCTGCCCGTGGCCTTACGGCAAGGAAGGCGGGGCCTCGTGGTGGGGCTAGCCGCTCTTCTGCTGGTTCTGGCAATCCCGGTCCTTGGGCACACTGCACAGGAAACGCGAGATGCCGTCGCACCAGCTCTTGGCCTGAGCACTCGCATTCAGTCGCTGCCCTTGGACGCCGCACGCCGCAACAACCTCAATGATGCTCTCAGAGCGCGCAATTACGAACTTGCTGAAAAGATCCTGTTGGACGAAATCGAACGCAGTCCCAAATCGCAATCTACGCTCAAGTTGCTGGGAGACATCTTCTTTCTGGATGGTAGCTATCTGAACTCCGCGATCACCATGAAGAAGGCGGAGGCTCTGGGCCCCCTCGACGACCATAGTCGCTTCACGCTATCCATGGCTTACGTCACACTCGATAAGGGGGATTGGGCGCGTCCGGAACTCGAAGCGCTGGCCCGATCGGAGCCTCGCAACGGCTTGTATCCCTACTGGCTTTCTCGCCTGGACTACCGGGACATGCACCTTACTTCCGCAGTGGCAAACGCCCAGAAGGCCATCGCTCTGGATCCCACTTTTATGAAGGCCTATGACAATCTTGGCCTTTATTACGATGCTCTAGGGAAAAGTGAGGAAGCCATACGCGCCTATAAGGACGCTATCCGCTTGAACCGCGAGCAGCGCCTGCATTCGCCATGGCCTGCCCTGAATCTCGGCGCATTTCTCTTCAAGCTGGGCCGGCCAGACGAAGCGGAAGTGTACTTACGGGAATCTTTGCAGGAAGACCCCCGGTTTCCGAAAGCGCATTTTCAGCTCGGGCTGCTGCTGGAGAAGAGCGGGAAATATGCCGAGGCCGTTCAGGAGCTCAAACAAGCGGCAGAGATCGATCCGTCCTATCCCGAGCCCTGTTTCGCACTGGGCAGAATCTACCGGCGGTTGGGCGACGAGAAATCCGCCCAAGCAGCATTTCAAATGTTCCAGGACAAAAGTCAAAAGGAAAAGGAAAAGAACGTCCGCCGATCGCACTGATGGGTGGCCTTTTGAACCTTTTCCGGAAGGCACAACTCCAAAACGGGAGCAAGCTCAGTCTACAGGGAGAGTCTATGAATCGACACCTCGGAAGATTGTCAACAGTCTTGAGCTTCGCACACAGGGCGGTCGTTTCATGGGCTATTTCACTGGCAATCTTTCAGCTCTGCGGGTTTGCTCAGTCCTCCTCAATTCCTCAATCGATCGCTAATCCCACCGCCATACCCCAGTGGTTTCAAACCGGAAGGTACCGTTCCGCTCGCTGGGACGGGGGGCCGATCGAGGCAGAAAAGGGAGTCCTTACGAACTGGGTCAACTACACGGAAGACGATCCCCGCCAGGTCCTGCAAGCCACACGCGATTGGTACAATCCGAAAACGATCGACCTCCTCACGATGGCGCATCTTAATTGGGCTTGGGTGACCTGGAGTGTCGGTTTTTCGCCAGCCACTGAAAAGAAACAGCAGGAGCTTGTTAGCCACTACATTAAGGAATGCCATCAAAACCACATTCGAGTAGCTGCCTACATATCGGTCGGCAACATGTTCTGGAAGGATATGTTCGAACACGTGCCCGGGAGCATTCGCTGGGTTTTGCGGGATTTTCAGGGAGGGCCTGTATTCTATACCCGTCCTAACCGCTACATGGCCGATATTCAGAATCCCGAGTGGATCAATCTGCAGAAGGAACGTGTCCTATCAGCAGTCCAGGCGGGCGCCGATGCGCTGTGGATTGACAACACGTTTTCCTATCACGGCGAAGAAAATGTCGCGCGCTTGATTGGCACCCTCTATGACGTTGCTGTGCCCGTCAACCCCCAATTTGTGATCATGTCCAATTACAACCGTGATGTTTACACGTGGGCAAAATTGCAGAATGGCGTCACGACAGAAGATGGGAGAGAACCCGGATACTATACCGATAAGCATACGCCTTACCTGGTAACAAACGCAGGACTGCTGCGGTATAACTATGGGGTCAGCGAGGGATGGCGCCCGGTTTCGATGGAATATGGCGAGCGGCACTACGGTGACCGCATGACCACGCCCCTGAAACCTCGCAAGTGGCAACTGGCGATCGCGGAGGCTGCCATGTATCACGCGAGCTTCGAGGTTTATTCCGAGGGTCTTTTGCTTCGCGATCTCTATTTCGGAGATTCGCGCGCCCTGGAGGGATGGCGCGCGATCGGCGACTACAACGCCTTCCTGGAGAAGAACGAGTCCTACTACACCAACCCTCATACGGTTGCCCCGGTAGCCATTCTCTGCGACTCCACGGATTTCGCTGTCTCGTATCTAAACCAACTCTCGGAACATAATCTGAACTACGACGTCATCTTCAACTATCAGGCCCCACAAGAGGACCTGCTGAGGCGCTACCGGGTTGTTGTGCTCCCGAATACAAACCCGCTCAGTCCGGAATGGTGTGCCGCGCTCAGCCGATGGGTCCAGGATGATGGGGGCGCTCTGATATCGGTTCAGGATACGTCACTGTTCTCGCCGGGCCCCGCGGCGGCCAACCAGGACTTCGGACTGGGGGCGCTACTGCGAATCTCCAGGCAGAGCATTCCGGAGTCGAAGCAAGTTCGGTCGCGCGGCAGGGGATCGGTCACCTACCTGCCCGACCTCCCTCCGGCCGGTGAGATGTTGTCACTCATCCAGTCCAATCTGAAGCAGCCCGAGCTTGTGGAAGTTGAGCCCCAGGAGGCCACGCTTTCGAACGCAGCCTTTCAGCCGGAATATCATCGCGTCATCCTGCATCTTTTGAATTACCGACAAGACCTACGGAAGGAACTTCACCTACGAGTTCATGCGGCCGTAAGGAAAATCGAAATCCTCTCCCCAGATCCGATCGGCAACACTCCGGCCCAGATTCAAGTCAATGGCCAAGAAGCGGAGATTGTTGTCCCCGAATTACAAACCTACGATCTTGTTGCCATTTATCTGGTTGCCGGCACAGACGCCACGCCTGGGGCTCGTTGAGTGGGTATTCCCGGCCGCCGCCTGGGGCATTGCCGGAAGAAGCCACGTGGGTTATTGCGATAATCTCCGCCGGACGAGGGTAACCGCAATCAGCATCCCTCTTTCTCATTTCTCGCTGCTGCAGCTTCAGCCCGCGAACTTCCAGGGCTTATCGCGGGAGACTGAGGTGGATAATATCCATCACACAGTGGTTTGGGGTCCACAGGAATGCGAGTTCATCCGGCATTTTTCTCAGGAGGAGACGTCATGCCGAACGATCCATTACAGAACCTCACCCGCAGGACTTTCCTGCAGGGAGTGGGCGCGGCGGCAGCCCTGGCAGCTCCTGCCCGGGTGATTTCCGCCGAATTAAGGTCGCGGGCAGCGAGCAGCAAGGTGGTCCGCATCGGGATTGTCGGCGGCAACTTCGGGTCGGCTTTCCAGTGGCACCTGGATCCGAACTGCAAAGTCACCGCATTGTGCGACCTGCGCGATGATCGGCTGAAGCACATGCTGGAGGTTTATGGGCCGGCGCAAACCTACAAAAACTTCCGCGAGTTCTTGAAATACCCCGAACTGGACGCCGTCGGAGTATTCGCGCCCGCGCCGCTGCACTTGTGGATGGCAACGGAAGCGATCAAGGCAGGCAAGCACGTGATCAGCGCTGTGCCGGCGGGGATGTCCGAGGGCGAACTGGAACTTCTGCTGGAGACGACAAAGAAGACAAGATTGAAATACATGATGGCGGAGACCAGCTACTATCGGCCGCAGGTCATCACCTGCCGCGAGTGGGCACAGCAGGGGAAATTTGGCACGATCTTCTACACCGAGGCGGAATACCATCACGAGGGGCTGGCTCCGCTCTGGTATGACGAACGCGGATTCCCCACTTGGCGTTACGGTTTCGCGCCGATGCACTACCCGACGCACTGCACGGGCATCGTGGTGCCCATCACCGGCGAGCGACTGGTGGAAGTGCAGGCGGTCGGTTGGGGTGACGGGCACGAGGTGCTGTCGACCAACGAATACAAGAATCCGTTCTGGAATACGACGGGGTTGTTCAAGACGTCTGCGGGTCATGCCTCACGCATCTCCGTTTTCTGGCACGTGGCGGCCGGCGGCACGGAGCGAGGGAGCGTATAAGGCAGCCTGATGTCTTACATCTTCGAGCGGCCGGAAGGTTCGCCCGACACGGTCATCAGCATCAGCAAGGATGGCAAGACGGTAATCGACGCCAACGGCTACCCTGAGGGTGACGTGAAAATCCAACCCTACAAGCAGCCCGAGCATTGGAACGTCCTGCCGCCCTCCCTGCGAGTGCCTACCGGGCACGGCGGCTCACACACTTTTCTGACCCACGAATTCATCAGCGCGATCGTTGAGGACCGCTGGCCAACGGTGAATGTCTACGAGGCCATCGCGTTTACGCTGCCGGGGATCATCGCACATCAATCGGCCCTGAGAGGTGGCGAGCCAATGAAGATCCAAGACTACGGGCGGGCGCCGGCGTAAGGCGACATCAGTGTGAACTCACCTGCTAGACCGGGTCGATGGGGAGCGCATCGGTTTGGCCCAGCGCATTCCCCGCCTCAGGCAGCGCCCGCGGTGGTACCATGCGCAACACCAATCACGTCAAGAAGGGAATGCCGCCGATGAGGTTCACGCGAAGAAAGTTCTTGGCTGCAACCGTCGTCACAACTGCGGGAACGATGCTGCCGACAGGGCTATCGAGCACATCGAAGGGCGATCGCCTGGATGCATTCGAGATTGCTCAACGCCATCTCATCGTACATGACCAGCCGACGCCGAATTTCTTTGAAGGCATGCTGCTCGGCAACGGAGACGTCGGCGTATGCGTCACGGTGCGCCCTGACGCGCTGGGTTTACACCTGGGGAAGTCAGATGCCTGGGACCTCCGCGTAAGTGAAGACCATTGGAAGTATGTCCTCCCCTTCCACGAGTTCCTGAAATTGTGGGAGCGCGCCAGTGACAGAGTAAAGCGGCAAGGCAAGCCCGGCGCATTCGACCTAGAGGAAGACAGCGAGTTTCGGCAATACACCCAAAAGGTTACGTCTTCTTACCGAAAATCCTGGCCACGTCCCTGCCCTTGCGGGCTCCTGTGGATTCACTGGGACTCTAGAAAGGTGCGTGTCGTACGCCAGTCGTTGGATCCATCGAAGGGCTTACTCACGATCGATCTCGATTGCGACGACCTGCATGGATTTCGCCACCGTGTCCAGGTGTCGTGCTTCGTCGAGTGGGAAACCGGCCTCATTTCAGTCTCCACGGACGCTCCCGCCCCCTTTTCGTCTCTGACTTACTACTCAAACCTCGGCGACAAATCCTTTCTCATGCCGCCGCTCATTGTTGAGAGCGGAGGTGACTGGCCAGAGCGCGGGGTCAGGAATGACTTTGCCGCCTTTTTCTCCCGGCAGTACTTGCCCGCGATTGCTCCTACTCAGGAGGAACCGGCCCCCGCCAAATCTGCCAGAGATTCAAACTTCGCTCTGCAGGCCCGCCTGCAGGGCTCATGGCAATTTGACCCATCCACCGAGGCACAAGAGCTCCGGTTGGCAAAGGGGCAGAGTTGGGAAGAGGACCGCCCACGGGTGTCGATGCGGAGCACAAAGGATCAGCCGTTCCGCCTGGATCTCCTGATTCTCACGCCCCGCGACAGTCCTGAAAATACGTCCAAGGTTCAAGCCGAGGTGGAACGCCTCTCGCAGGTTCCGGTCCGTCAACTCCAACAAAAAACCGGGGAACGATGGAAAGAATTCTGGCTGCAGTCCGCCGTGGAGTTCGAGGACAAAGACCTTGAGCGGATTTGGTACCACAACCAGTACTGGCTTGCCTGCTGCCTGCGCGAAGGCAAGGTCGCGCCCGGACTATTCGGCAACTGGACGAGCGGCAACATCGGCACCGCCTGGCACGGCGACTACCACATGAACTACAACACTCAGCAGGTCTTCTGGGGTGTCTTCTCCAGCAACCATGTGGAGCAACACCTGCCGTATGTGGACCTCTGCGAAAAGCTGCTGCCGATGTCAGAAGCATATGCGAAGGAGAAGTTCGGCCTCCCCGGTGCGTTCTTCCCCCATTCAGCCTATCCCGTGCCAAGCCAGGTGATGCCCTATCCGGCGCCACCGTTTGGCTACGAAATCTGCGAAACCCCGTGGACCGTGCAGAGTCTCTGGTGGCAGTATCTCTACACGCTCGACGAGGGCTTCCTGAAAAGAGCGTACCCACTGCTTCGCGCCGCCGCGCGGTTCATGGCCGCTTATATCAAAAAGGAATCGGACGGCAAGTATCACATCGTGCCCACGGTATCGCCTGAGAACTGGGGTTGCACCGTGGATTTCCGCTTGAACAAAGACTGCATCATGGACCTGGCGCTCACGCAGTTCCTGCTGGACGCGGTTGTTGAGGCTTCCAAGGCCTTGCAGCTCGACGGCGAGGAGCGCGCGAAATGGGCTGAAATCCGCACTAACCTCGCTCCCTATCCGAAAGCCGGGGGGCCCTTTGGTGAGGTATGGCTGGACGTTGTTAATGCACCCACTGAGCATGTCTACAACATCCCCGTAACCTTGGCCCCGGTGTTTCCGGGCGAGCAAGTCGGCATGGGTCGCGGCGAAGAGCAGCTTGAAATCGCCCGGCGGACTGCACAGACGATTCGGCTGGAAGGCGGCAACGACCTTGTCTATCAACCTATGATCCGGGCGCGGCTCGGCATGCTGAACCTCGACTGGTTCAAGCGCGAAGTCAGCTACTGCCTGTTGCCGAATGGCATCGCTAACGACCGCGTGCGGCAAGTCGACGGGCGCTACGACGACCAGACTGACACCGACTTCATGATGAGGATGGGGATTTGGACAGAGAACCTTTCGCTTCCCGCGGTTTTGAACGAATGCTTGATGCAGAGCTATACGGGCACTATCCGCCTTTTCCCGAACCCTGAAGGCCTTGGGACCGCCCGGTTTGAGAATCTGCGTGCGGTTGGCGCTTTTCTGGTGAGCGCCACCCTCGATGCAAGTGGTGTTTCGGATGTGATCCTGCAGAGTGAGAAAGGCTCCCTAGCTCGCGTGGAAAATCCGTGGCCGGGCAGGGCGGTTCGCGTTACCCGGGCTCGAGACAATCAACACCTCAGCCCCGTAATGAGTCGTGACATCATGGAGTTCCCCACGACCTCTGGAGATCAATACCGGATTGAGCAGGCTCAGTAACGGCATTTTCATATCGCCAGCTCGGCTGTGCCACATTAACCTCAAAGTGAGCCAGTTCGGGCGGGGGGGCTTCCTTGCCACCTGGCCGGAAAAGCGACGGAAAGGGACTCCCTTACCTTGATGCACCTTGCCATCAATGAAAGCCCGGGAACCCTCGCTGGAGGATCCTCATGACCGGCAGAGAACGCATTCTTTCAGTATTCCACGGTGACAGGTATAAGCTGGAAAGGGTCACCCTTTTGCTCCGGGCAAGACGTGCTGATGGAAAATCCCGACGTCTTGCCAGGGGCGTTGAAATTGCCTCCGCATTTCTTCTTACGGCCTGACGATTGGAAGAAATCCCTACCGCCCTGCCCCGGGTGCTGTCGCGGCGTGCCCCATGACCCCCCCGATCGTCTCGGCAGGGTCCCAAGCATCGACGGTGAGGTAGGGAGTGCGATTCATGATGTCCGGGTAGTTCACTCCGTTCCCGTCTTCATCGATCGCTTCAAAGTAGTAGAGAATACCTTCCGGAGTAAGCGGCACACTGGCGCTGTAGCCCGTGCCGCCACGAGGTTGCATCTCGATTTTGAGCCATTCGTACGGTGCGGGCATGCGCTTGTAATACACACGAACCGAACTGATCTTGCCCTTTGCCTGTACATCCACGCTCAGAGTGACCGCGTTACTCCGCACACGGCCGGCCGGGGGTGTGTGTGAGATGGCCGGCTTTGAATCGTTTGCTGTAACGAGAACATGGTACGGGGGTTGGTGTTCGAGCGTGCTCCCATAAGGTCCGAACGGCCCGATATCGCCTTCGAAATAGTACTCGAGATAGCCGGGGACGACTTGATCCGGGGGGATCTCTCCCACAAAGGTGCGCTCAAACTGATTATCGAGCTTCAGCGGGACCTTCGTGTACCCCGCTTCCTGCGAGTTACGATAAAAGAGAAAGATGCCGGTATGTTCCGACTTGCTCGCGTAGGTGGCGGTCACTTTCAGCGCCTCGCCTGGCCGGGTCTTGAAGGGTGGCACGTGCCCGATGACCGTTTGATACCATTCTGTACCCGGGAGTTGGCGGAATTTCTTTTCGAGGTTGTTGATTTGTTCCCGGTCAACACCCAGGCTTCTGCCTTCATCCCGCCAGCGAAATTGGTTGACGCCCATGCGGATCATATCCGGCACGTAGGCATAGTGCTGCTCGGTCACATCTGAGAGTCGATCCCAATCCGCAATGGCGCGCTCCAGGTCGCTATACGCCTGGCTCAGCTCGGGGTGAGAGTGAGCCTGGTAATAAAACTGCAGGTGCGTGGCGGAGCGGATGCGGTCACCATAGTAGCGTCCCAGCCAGCCCAAGGCGATGATGTCCTGCCGGATGCAATCGAACTCCTTGGGTGAGGTCGGATTCAGTTTTGCAGCCTCCTCGATGGCGCTCTGCCCCGCGTCAGCAGCCGCTCCCAGGTAATCCGCGGCTTCCCAGGGATTCAGCTTGCCATTGGCAACGTGCTGCAGGCGATCGTTCACATAATCCCCGGGACCCGCCATGGCGGTGCGATCGATGGGGCGAATCCGAAGGAAGTCGTCGATGTTTCCATCCGCCGGCACAAACCTGTGTCCCTGCCAGATTTGCTCCCAGGTTCCTCCAAACCCATGATCGCCATTTTCGAATTCCGGCCCGAACTCCTGATGGTCCATCCCCTGGTTGTGATAGGAGAAAATAAACGGAACAACCTTGCTGCCTTCCACCACGGCCTGGAAGATTCGGGGCCCCGCCTGCAGCCCGAAGCGGCGCTCAAATTCACTCAACCATACTTGTTCTGGAACGTCCGGGTCGTAGGCGGTCCTTCCCCAGGTCAGGTGCCACAGCCACTCACGCTCAAACATCCACTTGTAGAAGCTGTGATCCGTCTTGGGGTTATTGTGGAGATAATCCGCGGCTGGACAATACGCTTCCATAGGCTCCATGGAGAAGCCCACACCGTTTCCAAACTTGCAGCTCCGCACCGTGCGCCGGGCAAATTCCGGGGAGCCCCAGTAGAAGATCCTATGCGTACCGTGCGCGCGGATTTGCCAGAGGATCGAGTAATTCCGCGGGTAATTGGTATAGTCCTCGTAAGAGCCGCTGGGCGGATAAGCGCGTCCTCCGATGGCCGCCTGGTAGGGAGAGCCCAACTGCTCACCGTTGTACTTGGGCTCGATATAGAGGTGGTGCCGGGAGGCTGCGGCAAGTTCACGAACCTTGTGCGGATAGGCAATCCAGGTGCGGGCATAAATGTTCAGGCTTGCCGGGAACGCGTCTAAAGCCGCGAGATACGTCCTCTTAAAGAAATCCTCCGGCTGCCCCGATTCCCCCACGCGGAAGCCAAACATCCAGAGTTCAGGGAGCTGCTTCAGGAAGCTCGTCACCGCCTGGCGCGTATAATCTTCCAGCCGCGGTCCTTGCAGAAACTCCTGCTCAACGGGCGCCCAGCGTTCATCTTTCATCCAGTGCCGGGTTTTCCAGGGACCGATGGGCGCCGGCGCTTCGTAGTTCATGTATGCGACTTTGATCCCACGGTCGGCCGCCGCGCGCACCATCCAGCGAAAGCGTTCCATATTCTTGCGCGCCCGCTCGGGGCCAACGCCGACGTCGGGGAAATCGGGCAAGCTCACGAAATAGGAGAAGCCGTTTGGGAAAGCCAGCGTCACAGCATCGCAAGGACCGTGAATGTCCAGCAGGTTATACCGGTCGCGCGCCATCATATCCAGGTAGCCGTTCCAGTATTCGTCCGACCAGAACGCTCCTGCCGGCTCGTCGATGTCCTGAGTGGTGAGGAACATGTTGATGCCGCGCAGTTCGAGAAAAGGAGACTTGGTGGTTGGCTTGATCTGGCCTGCGATGTCGCCTCCCTTCGCCCAACCAATTTGCTCGGCCAGATCAAAAGCTCCGTACATCGCCCCGGTCGGGTCACTCCCTTCCACCACAACCCTTTTTCGAGAGGAGACGGAGATAACGTAAGACTCCGGCGACTGCGGCACCGTGGGCCGGTTCCCTTCTAACCTACGCAGGTGTGCGTCACCAGGCTGCCCGATGAGGATCTCGATCTCCGCCGATGGAGTGGCCGCTGCGGAGGTCTTGAGGCCCTTGGCTTCGAGGGCTCGGCGGATCTCCTCCGCACCAAACTTCATCTGGGGAGCCGCCCTTTCGGGGAGCACCAGGCTCACGGGCTGGCTCTTGGGAGCAGCCTTTGCCATGGACAGAAGGCACATCGCTATGGTTAGAAGTCGAATCAGGTGATGCCGGATAGATCCTGGCAATGTGTTCATGACCGTTTTCTCCCGCTGGACCAATGATGACGACCTCGGTGTACCGTACTCGGGAAAGAAATGCTTCCAGGCAGATCAGCCAGTCTCTTAGAACCCACCTGGTTCAAAGCCGGATGTCTTCACGCGAACCGAGAGCATCACTGGCCGCGACGCGTTTCGAACAATCCGGCGCCTCGCTAATCCTTCTTCGGCTTGACGTAGCGCTCCACCGTAACCGCAGTCGGGGCAGCCAGGGCAGTCAGCCGATCCAGATCAAACTGCTTATAGAGGTCCAGGCAGAACAGTTCGGGCGCCTCCCAGAAGTTCACCGGAGCCTCCAGCAGGTAGCCCAGGCTGGGCATGCCTTCATGCACGACGACGCTTGAAAACAGATTCGGCTCCAGAGCGGAGGCGACGAGCGCTGCCACCTGACTGCGGATTCCCGTGGCCTCCAGCCGGATCTTTTGGGAACTGCCTGTCTTTTGAAACCAGTGTGCGATCTCAACCAGTTGGGCGGACCTCATTCCGAGCGGGCGGTCCCCCAGTCCGTGGAAAATCTGCACGTAGCCCGGGCCGAGGTCCTTCCAGGCATCACCTGAAAACAAGAGGTCGACGGCCAGCACTTGCTCACCTCGATTGACACGCTCTGCAACCTCCGCACCCGCCCCCTTCTTCCCCTTGTCGCTGAGCACGATAGTCAAGGGAGAGTTGTCCGGACCATGGATAACTTTAAGCCAAACCGCGTCAGCATTGAGGCCGTTGCTCATCAGGAACAGGTAGGATTTTGTCTCTACCCCATTATGCTTGGTATTGGCAACCACCCAGGTACTGGTGATGCTCGTCGCCTTGGAGCGAACTACGCTGGCTAGCTTTTGCCGCTCAGCCGCAGCCCATGCCCCGGAACTTGCCGAATCCGCCGGAGCTTCTGCCCGTGTGATTTGCCGCCCAACTCTCTGCGCCAATCCCAGGATCGTGAGGTTATCTTTGGGAAGACCTACGACCAGATCGTCATAGCTCTTGATTTCCTGCGCCACCCCCGCCTCGCTATCGATGGGAGGAAGGTCGAATTGCTTGCTCAGGAAAGCGTAGGCGCTGAGACGGTTGTCAAGCTGGTAGTTGTGGCTTCCCGGGTCCCGGTTCTCATGCCACTGGAGGTCGCTTTCTTTCCCGTACAGCCGGAAAAAGGGTTTAGTCCCTTCGAAGACAAGAGGCTTAACCAAGGGCGCACGGAAGCAACAGTCATCTTCAGCGTTGTACACCAACAGCATGGGGCGCGGCGCCATTAAAGCTGCCAAGTGCGTGTAATCCCGGCCATCGTAGAGATCGGTGGCGGACTGCTCAACATCGCCCAGGTCACCATAAGCCTTCACTTCCACCCGTGTGCGGATTGAGGAAAAGCCCGCGACGGGGATGGAAACCCTCACCCTTTCGTCCAAGGCGCTTAACAGAATCGTTTGCCAGCCGCCCCCCGAAAGGCCGGTAACCGCCAGTCGGTTGCGGTCAACATGGGGGTGGTCATAGAGATAGTCAAGGCCCCTCCGCATGGCAAGGTAGAACAACCCCATTTCGTTCATGCCGACCAGGTCGAGGTGGGCTCCGAACCAGTGCTCGTTTCCACGCGCGGCCAACTCCCCAAAAGAGAACCACTCCAAATTCAAGGCCAGCATGCCGTGCTTGGCCATCGCGATGCACCGCTTCTGCTTGAACTCCACGGCCTTGCCTGGTGCCCCCACGTGCCCATGCACGTTCAGGACGGCCGGAACCTTGCCCTGGAGATTCTCCGGCTCATAGAGAATGGCCGTGGATTGAAAGCCTGGCACGATTTCGTAGCGCAGCTTGCGGAGCTTGTAGCCTTTGCCACCTTCGATCACGCCCAGGTCTTCGAACTTCGAAGGTGAGTTCACCCACTCTTTGGGCCAGCCGTGATAAGCCACGTCCAGCATTTGCTGGCGCAATTTCTGAGCCTGGGCAGTCCACTGCTCGGCGCTGGTCGCGACCGGTGGGGGGGCGACCCGATTCACCAAGTACTGGCGCACCTGGAACCCGGCAACAGCCGGTGGGATGATTTCGTCCCCCAAAATAGGCCCGAGCGTTTCAGAGTCAGTCTGGGCAAAAGCCAAACCCGCGATGACGTGCATCAGAATAACTGCCAATGAATACTGTTTCAAAATAGGCAATACCATACGCATGCGAACCTCCCCTCTCAAGTGGACTCCCCAGAATGCGAACCTTCCCGGCAATTTGGCTGCTCCTCCGCTTGCTTATGAAGGTTCAACCTGCCGCTTCATGGTGCTTTGCCGTTGACACGGATTCCAAACAAGGTGCCGGCCTGCTGAGAGGCCAGCCGAAACGAATGACCGGGGCAATGCCCTGCGCCAGGAGGCCACTCCCCACTCGTGCGGGCCAAAAAGCTGGCGCTCACGGGATTCTCGGATCTGGATCAAATCCCGTGAGCGCCATGGTGGTCCAGATTGGTAGGCGCAGGTGCCGTCCCTTGCGAGACGGCACCCACGGTTGGAGTTAGTGCTAGAAAGTCACCTTACCCCCAAGTTGGATATTGCGCGGGGTAGTGACGGCCCCGGTGACTTCGCCGAAGTACGGGCTCGCCAGATCGTTGTAGAACGCCCCGCCTTGGCCCCAGGTTGTACCCTGCGAGAAAACGTGCCAGTTCCACAGGTTGAACATTTCCGCACGGATCTGGAATTTCACACGCTCCGTAATCGAAAAGGTCTTCTCGAGACTCACATCATGGTTGTGGAAACCAAAGCCCCGGAAGTTCGTTACCCGCGGTCCTTGGCCCGGGTTGAAGGCAAACACGCCATTGTTGGTGCCATTCTCGAAAGCAGCTGCGTTCAACAAGGGTTGGTGCTGGTCGCCGCCGGGACTAAAGCTTCCCTTGCTTTGCGCAAAGGGATTCGATCCCGGGATGAGCCCTGGTTCGCATCCCATATAGAACTGCCCCGGAATGTTGCACTGGCTTGAGTAAATGCTGAAAGGTATGGCTGATTGGGCGCGGAAGATGCTGGTTAGCTGCCAGCCTCCCACGGCCTTGTTGAGGACAGCACCCTCAAATCCACTCCGGCTCAAGAAGCGCTTCCCCTTCCCAAAGGGTAGCTGATAGACAAGCGCAATTGACAGGGTGTCGGGGACATCCTGCAGGTCCAGGGACTTGTTGCGGTTCCTCTGATACGGCGAAAACTCCGTTCCATTCCAATTCGTCGAATTCGCCTGGATGTCGGCATTGGTGCTGATGTATTTGCTGTGGGTGTACGAGGTCATCATCCAGAGCCCATGCCCGAAGCGCTTTTCGACCTTGAGTTGGAATGATTCGTAACTCGAGTTCCCGGCGTTTTCGTTATTGGGATTCAGGGAGCCGCAAAATTGCGGATAGGGGACAAGCGCTTGGGCCACGCTGGGAGAGCATTGCCCGTTCGTCATCTGCTCCACCCAGCCCGCATAGGGGATGCTCACGCCGTCCTTCACAGTGTCACCCGGCTGGAACTGGTCGTACAGCGCGGTCCCTTTGGAAAGCAGACTGGGATCCAATACGTTGATGGGGAGCATCCAGGAAATGACGTGCGTCCCTTTGTTGGCCACGTATGCCCCGGTGACGTACAAGTCATTCGTAAATTGATGCTCAATTGTAAGGTTCCACTGCTGCATGTTGGGAGGACGACCCGGCGCGAATTCGCGGTACAAACCCGGACTCTTGCCGTTGTCGAAGCCCAGAGAGTAGAAGGGCGGCAGTTGACCGAGGTTCTTCCCGTTAAATCCATCGGTGAGAAGACCCTCGGGGGTTATGCCACCATTCTGGGATGAAAACTGAACGGTGCTGTTGAAACCGTCACGGCCGCCACTGACTCCCGAATTCCAACCGGGGTACATCAGGAGTTGGTAAAAGATGCCGTACCCGGTGCGAATGACGGTCTTGGGAGTCAGGGAATAGGCAAAACCGATGCGCGGCGCAACACCTTTATACCAGATTGATTCAGGATACGCCCGGCCCAGAGATGCCCCGCCTGCCGTGCCGCCTGCAAAGACCAAAGCTCCCGGCAGACCTCCCGCATCAGGGTTTGCCAGATTGGGGTCAATCAGGGACATGTGATTGTACTTCTCCCTGGTTGGCGCGGAAATATCCCACCGGACACCGTAATTGAAAGTTAACTTGGGGTTGATCTTGTAAGTATCGCTGGCATACATGGCAAGATACTTCTGGCGGATGTACTGAGAGGGGAGGGTCAGGATAGACTCGTTGAGTGTTCCGACATACCCCAGGAGGAAACTGGCCATTCCATTGCCGCTCTTCCCACCCAGCAGCCCGGTGTTGAGCGCGGAGAAGGAAGCGGAGCCTGGTTCGCCAAAGTCGCTCCTCTCCTTATCCTGCAAGGCGCGCCATTCTGTGCCGATTGAAACGTTGTGCCGCCCCTTTACCCAGGTTACATGGTCGTTAGCAATGTAAGCGGGCCGGGTGGTCTCGCCGTTGCCATTGCATCCGAATCCGTAGTAGCCATCAATCCCGATGGTGGGAGGGAAGGCGTTGCTGCGAGCCCCTGGAATGCCGGGAATGACGTTGGCATAGGGTGCGTCACTGCACACGATCACCGAAAGGATGTCGTTATATCCGAGGTTGAAGTTGTTCAACAGGTTCGGCCGCAGCGTATGGTCCCAGTTCAACCGGTTGGCAAAATCGTAGTTGGGCTGGCGGAAGGAGTTGGGATCGATGCGCTTGTCGAAGATTGTCTGATTGTTTCCGAAAGAGCCAAAATAGTGAATCACCACAGAAACGTGGTCACTGTCACCGACGTAGTGATCGGCGCGAATGTCGATCACCGTGCTGTCCGCGTTGACCGACCCTGTGGGAGGATTGGGCGGCGTGTAATTGTTTAAGATCCCTGGCAAGTTTGGCGCCGGCAAGTACTTGAGCCAGCTCTGGGCCGGGGAAGCCGCGAGACGTGGATCGGTAGAGCAGATCACATTGGGTTGGGAGCCCCCACAACCCATGAATTGGTCCCGCAGAAAAGGATTGTTCGCTAAGCTGAGGGTTGCATTCGGGTCGTAGTTAGGATTGACCCGGGTCGTGGCGGGGTCAAAAATAGGGATGAGGTTCCCCTCGGCATCTTTATAATCGGTGAAGTCACCCTGCCGTTCTTGCATCGTGGGGATGGTTTCCTTGGGAGCCGTTACAGAGCCACGCAGACGGAAGCCTTCATAGTTCAGAAATGCATAAGTTTTCTTTCGGCCCGACCAGGCAAGCCACGGGATCTTGATGGGGCCGCCAATGGTCGCGCCAAAGTCACTTTCGTTATCCTTCGGCCGGCCCGGAACGCCCCATTGCCGCGCATTCAGAGCGCGGTTGCGAGCTAAGAAGTAGGCGGAGCCGTGCCAGGTGTCTGTTCCCGACTTGGTGACCGCGGTGAGGACTGAGGAGGAGGCGCCGCCGAACTGCGCGTCGTAATTCGCGGTCAGCAGGGTGATTTCCTGAATCGCTTCAGGCGAGAAAGGGTGGCCGGTTACGCCCAGTTCGATGCCGTTCTGTCCGAGTGAGCCATCGATAATGGAGGCGCCATCCAGTATGGCTTCGTCGCCTTCGTTGATGCCACCGTTGACACGCGTGTTGAAGTTGAGGTGGTCCTCGTCTCCGCCGGTGGTCACACCTGGAAGCAGGCGGGCAAAAGCCACCGCCGAGCGCGTGTGCCCAGACAGAATCAAAGGCAGTTGTTCGAGGTTCTGCGGGGCAATTGTCCCTTTCTGCTCCGGATTGTCAAAATTGAGGGGCGAGGCATTTGCCTGTACCTCCACTGTCTGAGATGCCGTTCCCAGCTCCAGCTTCAAGTCCAAACGAACCGAGGTGGCAACGTTGAGCAGAATTCCTTTCTGCTCGTAGTCACGAAAACCCTTGGCGGCGACCAAGAGGTCATAAGCACCCGGCATTAAGTTCTGATACGAGTAGAGGCCATCCGAGCCTGTTGTGGTCTTGGTCACGGCCCCAGTGGCCAGCGCCCGAAGCGTCAATTGGGCATTCGGAACCACTGCCGCGCTCGGATCACTTACCGTTCCACTGATGGAACCTCGTAAAGCCTGTCCCCACATGATGGAAGGAACAAGCAGAAACCCTGCGACTAGAAACAGCAGATAAGTCCTGCAATGTCGATGCATTTTGGAAAGTCTCCTCTCTGAAGCCCGACGAGACACGTAAGAGTAATGACTGCAGCGCTGCCTATCAACTTGACTGGTTCGGTCTAACGGCGATCTCCGACCCACCTTTCGTCCTGCTTTTCAGACTCCTGCCAATTGCCGATCTCATTGATCCGTTCGCTCAGGTTTTACCCTTCAGGCACGCTCGGTGGGCGAAGTAAAGCATGCTCGGTGCAACGTGTCAAGCGATTTTTCAGGCAATCTTGCCGATAGAGAACAGGTGATATTCATAACTATCGACATATATCAAGTTCCCTCGAATCCCTGGCCGTGTTAAGCTGTTCCCATGAATCGCTCCGTCACTTTCTTGCAGTTGGGTGGGGGACAACTCGTTGAATTGCAGCAACTATTGCGTTCTCAATCCATTCCAAGCGCGGTACGCAAGCGGGCGGCGTTGATTTGGCAGTTGGCTGCCGGGGTCTCGCTCGCGAAGGCCAGTAAACGGGCTGGCCTCTCCTACCCCAACGCTCATCATTGCATGCGGCGATTCTTGAAACTGGGAATGGGGGGCCTGCACGACCGCGCCAGGGCGGGAAGGCCTCGTCGCTACGGCTCACGGGAGACGAGCAGAATCCTGAAGTCAGCAGCAACTCCTCCCCGGGACTTGGGCCTGGATTTTATCACTTGGACCCTCCCCAGGCTGGAGGAGTATCTGCGCGGGCAAAGGGGTTTGGGGCACCTGGCGCGCTCGACCATTCGGCGTCGACTTATCGAGGCGGGGATGCACCTGCAAGCGGGCAGATTCGAGGCGAAAGCACGGGTCTGATTACGAGCCGAGAAACTCACGCCTCATAGGCAGGCGCTGCCCCTGCTCCGATTCGATGGCTGCCCCTATGGCGAAGCCAAGCTTGGCCCTGATGGCCGACGATCTCATTCGGAATCCTCGATAACAAGCCTTCTCGGTCCTGACAGGACCTCAAGCCAGAAAGCCCCCCAACTGAGAGTCCAAAGCAAAAACAGGAGCCTGGATGCCGGCCAGCCTCATGAGGCTCGCTTGGACCGGGCCTTAGGTTGGGCGTGCCAGGTAATTGTCTAGGACCCAATTCCGAACCTCGGCAGAGGTCAATACAAACATCCAGAAAGGTCGGTATTCTGAGCGAACCGCGACCTCCCGCTGGGTCAGCTAAATATATTGATAGTTATGGAATATCATATTCATAGTTTCACGCATTCTGAAACTATCACCGTTATATGACCCATTGGCAAGACCCACAATCAGGTATTACCTTCTTTAAATTAAGGCCTTGGCGGTGTTTCTAAAAGACGTGAAATGCTAACGATTACAGACCAATGTGGCGGATTGTTCCCCGGTACGATTACTCCTCCAGGCCAGCTAATCCAACAATCGAGTGCCTTCTTTGCTGCATTTAAAAGAGGAAATCAAAAAGGTGGAAAAATCAACTGACCGAATTTCATGTCCATCTGAATCTCGGACCCTTCGAGATTGCTTCCCGGTCAGTCGCTGTGGAAGGCCGTGATGGATAGCGATGCCATAACCACAGTTCTGCGGATCCAGGATGACGAGGAAGAGAGATGAGCGGGAACAAATACGGAAAGCCTGGGCGTGGGGATAATCTCGCGTGGTTCGGGAGGCGCGCCATTCGTCTCGCGCCTTCTCCCAAGTGATGAGCGACTAGCCGGCTGCCTATCGATACTGCTGCCGCGGCCCAACAGGCCCTCGAACCAGCATCAAAGTATCCGGTATTCTTGTATGGCTTCTGGCTTGAGTTCAATCCCCAGTCCTGGACGGCCCGGGACTCGCGCCATACCGTTCTTGACCTCCAAGGGATGGATCAGAAGCGGATCAAGCCAGGGGAAATACTCGAGGAACAGGCCATTGCTCACAGCAGCCATCCAGTGGATATCTATTTCCTTGTAGAAGTGCGAAGCGACGCGCGCGTTAAACACCTCGGCCAAATGGGCAAGCTTCAAGCACCGGGAAATTCCGCCGACGCGCAGCACGTCTGGCTGGACGATGGGCAGGGCACGGCGTTCCAGTAAATCGCGAAAAGCCTGCAGGGAATACTCACGTTCTCCCGCTGCGACAGGGATGTCCATGGCGGTCGAGAGGGTTCGATACCCGTCGTGGTCATCCTTCTGAATGGGCTCTTCAAACCAGAGGATGTCGCACTCACGCACCTTTCGGCTAAACTCAATTGCCTGGCAGGGTGTCCAGGCCTGGTTGGCATCCACCATGAGTTGTACCTTGGGGCCAATGGCCTTGCGAACCGCCTGCACCCGATCAACATCGCGCAGGGTGTCACGACTGCCGACCTTCATTTTCACCGCAGTAAAACCCTGTGTGACATAGGAATTCATTTCCGCCAGGAGCTGGTCGATCGAATAGGTAAGCCAGCCTCCGCTTCCGTAAATGGGCACCTGCTCCTGCCGTGCTCCGAGCAACTGGAAGACGGGGCAGTTCAAGCTTTTCCCCAGGAGATCCCAAAGCGCGATGTCGATTGCCGCTATTCCCCAAGCCGCAACTCCCGTTTGTCCAATGTACTCGACGCGGTTCGCGCAGGCCTGCCACACGTTTGCGATGAGAGAAGGATCCATGCCGATAACAACGTCTCTCAGCTCATAGTCAACAATGCCCCGCAAGAGCTCGCGGCCATAATCGAAGGTGACCATGTGGGAACAGCCGACCAGCCCGTCCTCACGGTAAACATCGACCAGTATCCAATCGATACTATTCAGGGTGTGGGTGGAATCCGCAATCGGGTTCTGGAGGGGCAAAGACAAGAGGGTTGTCTTGATGTCGCGAATTTTCATGACTAGTTTTGAACCTCCCGTAATGGGGTGGGATCGCTCCACCCTGTCTGGGCGCTGAAGTCATACCCCAGCCCAGGCAAGAATGTTGTCAGCCAGCGTGGCGCAGAACTGACGGTGTACACGGTTGTCGTTTTGCCATCGGCCAAGTTGCAGCACAGCGATTTTGCCCTCATGCCAGGGCCGCTCGAGCATCAATGGGCAAAACTGCGAATCGTTCCGCTTGACCCAGAACGATCCGGCCAACTCCGTGACGGGCAGAAATTCGTAATCCTTGTTAAACACGATGGTGTGGGCAAGAATGTTCCAGGTATCTCCAAGAGGCTTAATATTATTGGGAATCACACTGCCTGGTCCCCGCATGGTGGCACCCTGCAAAGAACCGACCAGGGCATGTTCCAGGTTACCAAATTGAATCCTGATGGACTCGCCGTAGGTCCCACCGACCGGGAGACGTTCCTCTGCCGCGCCCACAACCTCCAGGTCATGAATCAGGCCGCTCGCCGGACTCAGTCGGCCCTCCTCATCCCAAACCAGAAGATGGCCGCCTTCCGCGACCCAGTCCAGCAGCATCCTTTCGGCTCCGCGAGTCCAAGGATCACTGAGGCTGTAGACCGCAATGAGCCGGGCGCGCTTGATCATAGGCTCACGGATCATGTAGGTGGACATCGTTCGGTTTCGGTTCTGGGCAGCCGCGCACAATGACCAGTGGAAGGCATTCGTATAATCCTCGAACGGACCATTCACCCCCAGACAGAGTATGTCGGCGCCGGATTCTGAAAGTCTGCCTTGCTGCTTATAAAAAGCCAGTTCGTCGCGAAACGCGCCCAGCATCTTTTCCCAACGCACCACTCCCGCGAGGTCAGAGGCGTGCACATATGCACGCGACCCGATCCGGCAAAGGGCTTCGTAGTGTTCGACGGATTGTTCCAGGTGGCGGATCATCTGGTCGGCGTCTCCGGGTTCTCCCCTGCGATCATATAATCCCTTGCAAATCGCAGCCTGAGTCTTGCTTTGGTAGAAACTGACTGCCGCCTTCATGATTTCAGCATCGACCGTGAACCGGCCAGCCTCATCGCGGTTGCGGGTTGCCAATCCCGCGCCCTTCCGCGCATGTTCGAGGCTCTGGTCCGCCAGGTCCTGGAATAGTTCGAAGAGTTTGGGAGGGGTGATGGCGGATTCGAGCCCTGGTGAATCTGCGGGGCTCGCGACGTACTCATGCACCGACAGGGGTGGCTTGCTGCGCAATTGCTCCCGGTTTCCGCCAAACTTCTGAACGTATTGGCTGACCGCAAGCCCATCGAGGGGTTGGGTGAGCGGGACATTCAGACTATTCATGCGAATGGAGTTTAGAATGGCATTCACGTTGGCGTCTCTTCCCACCAGCGTCGGATGCGCATTCATATTATGGATAGAGAGCAAATTCTGAATGCCGGGCAGGATGGAGCCACTAAGTTCGTAATACGCCAGCAGGTGCTCCGCCGCAGCCCGCGAACCAAATCTCTTGTCGAGCTCGCCAATCCAGTGCTCGCGCTCGACCTGCGGTTCCCGCGCAGGATTCCAGGAATAACGCCCAAATGCCTGCAGCCAGATCCAATCCCGATCGATCGTCAGCAGGGGAGGCACGGTGTTGTCCAGCGTCACGGGCCACTGCCAGGATACGGCAGGATACACATGCGCGCCGACCACCCCGATCTCTAACCACTCTTGCACCATCTCCTGGATGAAACTGGGCGATCCCCAGCGCAACGGTTTTAGGTCTCCATTCTCGTGCACATTGATCAGGTGGTGGGGACCAAGCTTCGTCCATTCGCGGTTGCGTGGATTGGGAACCGGGCTGACCACCATCTCCACATTATGCTTCATCATCGTGTACAGGTTGCTGTATGAGGGCAGAACAATATTCTTGAAGCGGTCGAGATCAATCGTCCACTCGCGGACGATCAGGGGTGGCTGCTTGCCACTGTCCATAATGCCCTGGACAATCACATCGCGGATCCATTCCTCTTTCCCCGTTTCCAGCGCTTCGCCGGCGCAAACCAGGAGTCCCACGTTGGGATAATTGCTCACGAACTCGCTCATGCAATAACGGGTGTAAGCTGCCAGAAGCGGCGTGGAGAGGGGATTAGAAACTCTCACACCTTCCCCCGCGTGCCGCTGGGCAAACGCAGCGGGCACGTGAATATTATAGAAGTGAAGGACTGTCCAGATGCCGCGGCGATCCGCTTCCGTCGTGAACCAGCGAAAGTGCTCGATATTCGACTCCAGATCGCCGGGTGAGAGCATCTGGGCCTCAGGATATCTCGGCAGTTTCAGCAAATACGGAAAGGCATGCCCGGACCAGAAGAAAACCGTGTTGAATCGGGCCTCGGCCAGTTCATCCAGATATCTCCGCATCAAGTTGCGGTCAAAGAACCAGGGAAAGTTCTCGCGGGTCAGCGGCCAGTCGTATCCCAGGCTGCCGGACTTCATCCACAACAGATTCGTCCCGCGAATGCGCAGTTTCGGGGCGTCAGAGAAATGCAGGTCTCGAGGCAAGGCGCCGGAAGCCTGAACCCTGTCGGCGAGTTCAAAACAGCCATACATCGCTCCGGACCCGTTGCCGTCAATCACCATTCTCTGCGCGACGCTGGAGATCTGAAATCCCTCTGGATTTTGCTCGCTCTTTGATTGAGCACTGGCCAAGGCCTTCCGGACCAACTCGTGTACCCTACTGTCACCTACGACGATACATCGCCCTTCCGGCGGGGAATTACTCGTCACTATTTCAGCGGTGATGCCCGTCGATTGCAGCGCTGACTTCAGATGCTCGGCGCCGTAGTGCATGCGGGGGACCGAATCGTCCGGAAGCACAATCGGCAATTCGGGCCGCGCCGAATGCAGATTCGCGGAAGCAGCCAGAGCTGAAGATAAACCGCCCACCAGGACACGTCGACGGCTGATTGGAATGGACATGGTTCAATGCGCCCGATTTGTGATGCCGGCCGGATAAGCGGTTGGGCCACCCGGCCTGTAAGCACGGGAGCTTATTCGGCGTCCCCCTCGACCGGGTAGCCGCGTTCTGAGTATTCCTGCTTCATGTCGGCGTAGATCTTCTGCCAACCACCCTCGATCTCCTGCCTGGGGATCCCGTCGGGCCAGACGGTCACGTAGAGGTACTGAAACTCGACAGGCCCGGTATTCATGACCTGATGGTGCGTATTCTTGGGAATGAACGCGACTGCCGGCGCCACGACATGTCGCGTATCATCGCCAATGGTAATGTTCCCCTCTCCCGCGAGAATAATATAGATCTGCTGGAAGGTGGGGTGGGCGTTGGGCGGTGTCTTCTTACCGACAGCCACTTTTTCCAGCACCACTTCACAGCTTTGGGTAAGGTCACGGGGTAGCAACATCGTGTAGTAGTTCCCAGCGCAGCGGAATCGCTCACCCTCTTCGAAAGTCTTGCAGAACATGTTCCGCCTCCCTCCTGATGCCATTCCATGGATATGGCATGCAACTTCTATTTCACCACACGACAGAGTATGTGGAATGACGCGTCCGGTCAAATACCCTCATGTTCTTCCGGAACACCATAGGCCCGTGCCCGGTATCCGGCCTTGCTCCCCTCCGCGATTTCCACGAGTAAGTCGGCGACATGGTCAGCGGCCCGGGAAGTCCTTTTCCGCTCCCCTGCTGCCGCTGAGCTGGATACGACCCGATCATAGCCTGGTTCACTGGCCGTTGGGATCCCACCCCCCCACGGCGAAGTACGGAGTTTGCACGCGGAAGTCCGGATAGTTCGCGGCGTTGCCGTCTTCGTCCACAGCCTCGAAATAGTAGAGGATGCCTTCCGCAGTCAGTGGAATACTCGCAGTGAACTGGTCCCGGCCCGCAGGTGTCATATCGAATCGAACCCAGTCGCCGGCAGCGGGCATGGGCTTGTAGTACAGATGGACGATCTCGATCTTACTCTTTGACTGGACCCTGGCCGCCAAAGTGACGGCCGGCCCGCGGATTGTTCCTTGGGGCGGATCATGCGTGATGACCGGCCGGGAGTTTTCTTCCGTGACCAACACGCAGTAGGGGGGACGGTGCTCAAGAGTTCCACCGTAATTCCCGCCCGTCCCTTCGTTCGCTTCGAAGTAATACTCGATTTTCCCGGGCGCCATCTCATTCGCCGGGATCACCACCGACCACGTGCGTTCCACCGCACTCAAGGGACGCATCGCAACTTTCCTATAACCTACCCCCGGTGAGTTTCGATAAAACAGATAGACGTTTCCCCCTTCACCCTGAGTCGCGTGCGTGACGGTAAGCTCAAGAGGTTCGCCCGGTTTAACCTTGGCCGCGGGGACGTGCCCGAGGATCGTCCGATATCCATACTGCTGGCGTAATCTCCGGAACTCAGTTTCCATGGTGTTGATCTGGTCCCAATCAATACCCAGGCTTCTGCCTTCGTCACGCCAACGGAATTTATTAAGGCCCATGCGGATGAGTTCCGGCAGATATCCATAATGCTGTTCAGTTACATCCGATAGCCTGTCCCAATCAGCCAACGCCTGCTGCAGATACTCGCCCGCCGCGGTTAATTCAGGATGGTGGTAAGTGCGGCGGTAGAAGGCAAAATGGGTCGCGGATAAGATGCGATCACGGTAATATCGCGCCAGCCAGGCGAGAGCGTGGACATCCTGCTGGATGCAATCGAACTCTTTGGGGGAACCGGGATTAAGACGACTGGCTGCCTCGATCGCCCTCTCGCTGTCGTCCGCGGAGGAGCCAAGATAGCTGGCAGCCTCGAAGGGAGTCATGCGTCCGGTGATAACGTGGTTCAGGTGGTCTTCCACATAACTCGCCGGATCCGCCATGGCCGTGCGATCCAGTGGAGTTACGCGCAGGAAGCCATCATTGTTTCCTCCGTACGGAACCAGCCGGGTCCCTTGCCAGAGCCGCCCGCGGGCGCCGAAGGCGTGATCACCCGTCTCGAATTCTGCCGCGAAGTCCTGATGATCCAGACCCACGTTATGATAGGAGTAGATGAACGGAACAATCCGGCTACTTTCCACCACCGCCTGATACACAATCGGACCGGCTTGCGCGCCGAAACGGCGGCCAAACTCTCCGATCCAGACCTTTTCGGACACGTCCGGATCATACGCGGTGCGCCCCCAAGTGAGATGCCACAACCATTGGCGTTCGAACATCCACTTGTAAAAGCTGTGGTCCGTTTTCGGATTGTTGTGCAGGTAGTCAGGTGCCGGAGTGTAGGCCTCCATCGGCTCCATCGAAAAACCTACCCCGTCGCCGAATTTGCAGCTGCGCACTGTGCGGCGGGCAAATTCAGGCGAACCCCAGTAGAAGACCCGGTGCGTCCCGTGCGCCCGGATTTGCCAGAGGATGGAATACTTCCGCGGATAATCTGTGTAATCCTCGTATGAACCACTCGGGGCATACTGGCGTCCCCCTAACGCGGCCTGGTAGGGTAGACCAAGTTGTTCGCCGTTGTACTTGGGCTCGATGTACAAATGGTGCTGGGTCGAATTTGCGATCTCGCGTACTTTCTGCGGATCGGCAATCCAGGTGCGCACATACACGTTCAAAGACTCCGGCAGCTCGGCGAGGGCAGCGAGGTAGGTCTTCTTATAGAAATCTTCCGGCTGCCCTGATTCTCCGACACGGAATCCGAACATCCACAAGTCCGGAAGCTGCTTGAGGAAACTGAGGACAGCCTTGCGGGTGTAATCCTCCAGTTGCGGGCCCTCTAGGAATTCCTGTGGAACCGAAGCCCATCGTTCATCAGTCCCCCAGCGGCGGGTCTTCCAGGGGCCGACCGTCGGAGAAGCTTCATAGTTCATATAAGCGACTTTGATACCGCGGTCGGCGGCCATGCGGATGATCTGGCGGAATCGGGCCAGGTTCTTAGCAGCCTTTTCCGGGCCAACCCCCAACTGCGGATACTCCGGGAGGCTGACAAAGTAGCCAAAGCCGTTTGGGAAAGTCAGCGTCACGGCATCACAGGGTCCATGAAGGTCCAGAAGGTTGTAGCGATTCCTTGCCATCTGGTCGAGGTAGCCTTTCCAGTAGTCGTCCGACCAGAAGGCTCCATTGGGATCGTCGATATCCTGCGTGGTAGGGAACATATTCACACCACGAAGCGGCAGATACGGCGTCTTCGCTGCGGGCTTTATCTGACGAACGAAGTCGTTATCGCTGGCCCAGCCGATTTTCTCGGCCAAATCCATCGCGCCGTACATCGTACCGGTGGGATCGCTGCCTTCCACGCGAATTGTGTTGGATGAAGGTACTGAAATCACATAGGATTCCGGTCGGGCCGAGCGACCCGGGTTTCCGCCGCCGACTCCTGCAGGTCCCCGGTCTCCAGAATTCACCACGATAATCTGAACTCCCGCCGTCGATTCCTTGGCCGACATCGTCGCCTTTACGCCCTTGGCATCTAGAGCTCGGCGCAACTCCTCAACCCCAAACTTGATCGGCGGCGCCGCAGCCGAAGAGACGACGATGTTTGCAGCCCGAGTCTCTGCACAATTTGCGACGGAATGGGTCAGCCCCGCGAATGCGAAAACCGCAATCAGTCCGGAAAGATATTTTTGACAACCTGAACATATACCCCAAGACATAGCAAGTTCTCCCGAAGCGAAAAATAGTGCGCAGTGTGAAATGCGCCACACGCCCTTTGCTCTGAACAACCCGCAGCACTAAGACGAAAAACAACGACCGTACCATCCCGAACTCATGACGTTCACTACCGCTTCGCAGCAACCAGGATTAGTTTCTCAGTTGTAACCTGAACAGGAGCAGCAATCAAGGCCAGGCGATCCAAGTCGAACTCTTTGTATAGGTCCAGGCAGAATAACTCAGGCGCCTCTTGGAAAGTGACCGGCGTGTCCAGGACAAACTTCAGGCTGGGAATACCCTCATGAATCACGACCTGTGAGAACAGGTCGGGTTGCAGTGCCGCGGCAATCAGGCCCGCTACCTGATTCCGCATACCCGAAATCTCAACTCTAACCTTCCGCACTCCAGCGCGTGTGCAGGCCCACCGGCTGATCGCAATCAACTGCGCTGCCTGCAGACCCAGGGGCCGATCCCCTGTCCCGTGAAGAATCTGCGCATAGAGGTAGGGGCCAATCGGTCCATAGAACGGACCCTGCGTTAGGTGCAGCCAGGCATCTCCGATAAACGCCAAGTCAACTGCCACGACTTGCTCGCCGCGATTGACACGGTCCGCAACCTCTCTCGCTGACGCTGGCATGCCCCCATCATTCAGCACAATTGTCAATGGGTCGGAGTCACCGGTGGTGATCGCTTTAAGCCAAACAGTGCTGGCACTGAGGCCGTTCGTCATCTCCAGTAGATAAGCCTTGGTATCAAGTCCCTTGTTTTTGGTATTCGCGACGGCCCAAGCGCGATGGACTTGTACCGGCTTGTAGCGAACCAGATTATCTAGCTGTTTTCGTTGAAACACAGCCCATGCTGCGGTGTCGGATGGTACCGGCGGACGGTGAATCCAGCCCGCGAGTCTTACCGCAAGCCACAAAACCGTGAGGTTTTCCGGGGGCAACCCGACCCTTAGCTCTTCAAAACTCTTGATTTCAGAATCCACTGCAAGCCCCGGATCCAGCGGTGGCAGATCGAAGTTCTTCGCGAAAAATCTATACGCCTGCAAGCGATTGTCGAGTTGATAGTTGTGCGTGCCCGGATCCGTGTTTTCGTGCCAGCCGAAGTCGCCGCCCTTCCCATAGAGATCGAAGACGGGTTTGATGGAATCGTACAGCAGCGGCTTAACGAGTGGCGCCCGGAAGCAGGCATCGTCCTCCGCATTGTAAATAAGCAGCGTGGGCCGCGGCGCCATCAAGGCGACAAGATGCGTGTAATCCTGCCCATCGAACAAGTCCGTGGGGAACTGTTCAACGTCTCCGAGGTCTCCAAAGTATCGTGCTTCAATTCTCGATTGCAGGGAGGAGAAACCTGCAACCGGAACGGCAAACTTCACCCGTTCATCAAGGGAACTGAGGACGATCGTCTGCCACCCACCTCCGGATAATCCCGTTATACCCAGCCGATTCCGATCGACATTGGGATGATTATAGAGATAGTCAAGCCCCTTGCGCATTGCCAGGTAGAAGAGACCCGACTCGTTTACCCCAACCAGATCCAAGTGCGCCCCGAACCAGTGCTGATTCTCTTTCTGGCTCAATTCCCCCAGCCCGATCCATTCCAGGTTCAGCGCCAGGATGTGGTGCATGGCAAAATTGATGCAGCGTTTCTGTTTGTATTCAATGGATTTGCCGGGAGGGCCCACGTGCCCGTTCAGATTCAGTACGGCGGGAAGCTTCCCCGTGAGGTTTTTCGGCTCATAAAGAAGCGCCGTGGACTGAAAACCTGGAACAATTTCATATCGCAATTTGCGGATGCAGTATCCCTTGCCGGTTTCGACAACTCCGAGATCTTCGAATCGAGGTGGAGCATTCACCCATTCGCGCGGCCACCCGTGTAGGACAACATCATTCCGCAAGTGCTCCCGTAGAATCTTCGCCTTGGAATTCCACTCGCCGGAGCTCTGCGGATGCGGCGGCGGGGCAATACGATGGAGCAGGTATTGACGTAGTTGGAATATCCCAACTTGAGGCGGCAAAATCTCCTCGCTCAGGATCTTTCTGAGCTGCTGAGGCCCGACCTGGGCGGACACGAACGGGGTAAGAACGCCACTGAAACCCAACGCCAGCGTGAGGGCCCCCGCGCGGAGCACAATATCGCGAGCTACGCTGAATCTTGGATGCCCGGATCGAAGGCGGCGCGATCTACATTGCCCGGCATCGGGGGTCATATATTCACTCCCACCTGGTTTTTCCTGAGGGAACGCGGCTCTCACGGGTCGCATGCTATGCCCTCCTATGCTCTTCTGCATCGACTTCATCCCCGAACGCCAAACCTTCAATCGCCAACACGCGGACGGGGCAGGAGTCGAGGCCGACATTGGGGAGGGGCGCATAAACGATAAGAAATGCATCTTGTCGAAGCTGATCGAGGTTCTTTACAACTTCCAGAACCAGAATGTCTTCACTCAGCAGAATCTCATGGAACATCTGGCAACCCAGCGGTTCATTCTCAATCGCGATACCGTCTCCCCATCCCACGCACTGCACGTGCTTTTCCAGGAACCAGAGTCCGGCTTCCTTGGACAAGTCCGGGCGGCGGTCGTCAGGTGATGAGACGAACGGTTCGGAATGAAACGGGGAATCGAGCAGCACGGTATCACCTCGGCGCACCCACCCGCGATCAGCCTGATCGAGATCCGTTCGCCGAATCGGCGCGTTCGGGCCGGCTTTCTCGAGATTCAGCAAGACCCCCCGACCGCAAAACGCACTCGGTGGCAACCTGCTGCCATCCTTCCAGCCTTCCTTGAAGTGATAGGGGAACTCGAGATGCGTACCGAGGTGAGAGGAGATGTCAATTTCGCTGTGGAACCCATCCGCACCGTTTACTACCGTGTAGTACCGGCGAACGGCACACCTGCGCTTCTCCGTGGCGGGATCGAGTAGTTTCGCAAGGTCAACAATGCGCATACCCATATCGATCCGTCAGAGCCTTTGAGGTGTGATCTTATACGTCCGATGCCGCTGACCCTGATACCCAAGCCAAAGTCAGCTTGGCGCCCAAATCACGTCACCTGAGCAATTCACTTGTGTTGAACTCAAACTGCCTGCGTTCCTATCATGCCCGATTACAAGCTGTCAAGATGGTTTTTCTCACTCCCTTGCGTCTTTTTCAAGCGCAAAGCACCCGTTGTTGGGCAGCATGCTGGCAGAGCATCGGGGAAGGCTCGGCCCCGGCCCCATGGGGAGGCTACGCTCGACTTCACTCTTAGGCGCTTCGCCGGATTATCAGGTAAATTACAACGCGAACTCGCGACGTAGAAAGTACAGGCATTTCAGCAAAGGCCGCCAAGTCTTAGCTAACATCCATGCAATCCATGTGTTACGATAAACAGATGCAACTTGCAAGGGGTTGAGCGGCGACACCAATTAGCTTTGGGAATTGATTACATAACCTTGGCCCGTCCCAATCCAAGGTGTAGATTCGGGCTCCAAGTCACGGGAAGTGCCGGGGTCGCCGGCAGACTTTGGCCTTGGCCTGCCCGATCGTACCGAAAAAACAGAGTGTTGGATTCATGAAACCATTAGGCCTTTCCGATAATCGGGAAGAGATTAGAAGTCTTGCGCTTATCGTATGCGAGCGGAACCAAATTCGGCACACAACATGCCCAGTTAGCATTACTGCCGGCTGCGCGCTCAGAAAGGTGTTGGACCGAGGGTCGCAATGTCGTATCCTATGGATGGGAGAGAGAGTTCGCGATATATCATGCGTTCTCGAAAGTCAGAAAAGGTCCTGAAATATTTCTTGACAATCCTCTTGCCATGCTGGTAAGTACGCTCCAGTAGATATTCCCATGACTCGAAATGAAAAACCAAAGGATTCGGGAGAGGCGGCTCCATACAAAGCAACCCTCCGAAATGTCGCCCGGCTTGCCGGAGTCAGTGTAGCAACTGTTTCCAGAGTCATGACGGGCAGGGCACGCGTAAGCGAAAACATTGCTGAAAGGGTACTGAAATCTGCGAGCGAGCTAGGCGTCGACCTCAACCGATGGAACAAATCGAAATTGATTGCATTTCTGCTGTGCAACCGCGCCGTGCTGCACCCGTTTCACTCACACATACTCTTGGGGGCGGAAGCGAGCAGCGCTGAACATGGTTGGAACATGCTTTTCCTCACGCTGCGCTACCCGCCGAACCAGAACTGGCGTGATATTCACATTCCGAGGATCCTCGAACGGCGTGACTTGGCAAGCGGATTCATCATAGCGGGGACCAGCTCACAGAATCTTCTAGACTTGCTCAAACACGAACGTGTCCCGCTCGCTGTTTTAGGCAACAACGTTTTGGGAGAGTGGCGACCGGAAGAGCACGACGTTGTTTGGTTCGATGATACTCAAGGTGCAGTGGAAGAGACTTCCTATCTGCTGTCGTTGGGGCACCGCGACATCTGGTATGTTGGAAACACGAAGCTTCCGTGGTATCGCCGACGCTACGAGGGTTACTGCCGTGCGATGCAGGCGGCGGGACTAAAACCGCTGCTTAGCGAGGTCGACTCTGAAAAGGACGAAGAAACGGGGTTCCTGGCGACCAAGAGCCTCTTTTCCCGAGGCAAGCCCGTCACCGCGATTTTTGCGGGTGGCGATCCCGCGGCGGAGGGTGTTTTCAAAGCCTTGCGGGACTGCGGTGTCCGTATTCCTGAGGATGTCAGCGTGGCCGGCTTCAATGATATCGAAGCTGGGTCAATGCATCCTGCTCTGACATCAGTCCGAGTCTTCACGGAGCAAATCGGCAGGCATCTATCCCGGATGCTCCTGAATAGGATCGAAGACCCCGGACTCGCGAGACAATACATCACGATTCCTACCCAGTTGATAAAACGCGAATCATGCCAACCACTCCCGGTTGTGACTGAAACCAGTCCCGAGGGGACCATCCAGCGGACAGGAAACAGCGACAGACCCTAGCCGCTGCTGGAATTGTGTCACCAAGCAGCACCCGGGAACCAGTGGGCCCTGAGCAAACAGCGTAAACCGATAAAGGCTGTCTCAGAACGGGAGGTTTCTGAATGGGTCACAACGCAAATTATTGGTTACCCCTTGTCAAGACTGCCATTTTGCGAATTTTGAAATAGCCACGATGAGTACCGGATGAAAATGCCCAAGCTAGCCACTCCTGCAGGCAGCTCCGCAACGCGACAAGCCAAAATCCTCATTGCCCTTTTGTTCTTCTCTACCCTGATCAATTACCTGGATCGTCAAACGCTCTCCATGATCGCGCCTGTAATCCGCAAGACTCTCTCGCTCTCAGCGATCGATTATTCCCATATCGTTTTCGCGTTCTTGCTCGGATACACCCTTAGTCAGGCGTTGGCAGGAAGTCTCATAGATCGTATTGGAACGCGCACGGGCATGATCTTATGTGTGGCCGTGTGGTCTGTCGCGGCAGTGCTACATTCCCTTGCGGTGGGGGTCGTCAGTTTCTGCGTGTTTCGTTTTCTCCTCGGCATTGCGGAGGCAGGTAACTGGCCTGGCTCCGTAAAGGCCGTAAGCGAGCACTTCCCTCCAGAGAGGAGTGCGTTTGCGGTTGGCCTTTTCAATAGTGGCTCCTCTGTCGGCGCAATCATTGCTCCGCCCTTGGTGATTTCCATCGTACAGCAGTGGGGCTGGCGCAGCATGTTCGTCGGAGTTGGGGCTTCCGGGTTCGTGTGGATTCTGTTGTGGCAAAAGTTCTATCGAGCCGCACCAGGACAAACCCTCGAGCGCCCGGAAGCCGCCACGTCACAGATACGGTTCGGGACTCGTGCTTATCTGCAGTCCAGAAATGTCTGGGGCCTTATGATAGGAAGATTCTTCGCTGACCCCGTCTGGTGGTTTTACGCCTTCTGGCTTCCAGAGTATCTGGTCAAGAGTCGGGGTTTCAGTCTGGCGAACATCGCTACGATCGTCTGGATTCCCTTCGCCTTTGCCGCTGTCGGTAACTGGGCGGGGGGGCATGTGTCGGGGTTTCTCCTACGACGCGGCTTCCCTGCCGCTGCGTCGCGAAAAGCCGTCATGGTGTGCAGCGCTATTCTGATGCTCGCAGGCCTGCCGGCGGTTCGGGCGCAAACTCGTTTCGCGGTGATCGCATGGATCAGCGTTGTGCTGTTTGCATATTCCAGTTGGGCGGCTAATATTCTAAGTTTACCTGCGGACCTGTTCACTCCCCGGGAAGTTGGCCGGGTTACGGGACTGAGTGGGACCGGCGGTGCGATCGGCGGAATGTTATTTACCCTGCTTACCGGCTGGCTTGTCCAGAACTCCTCGTATACGCCCGTATTTGCGGTAGCGTGCGGGATGATCGTATGTGCGGCAATGGCGGTTACTGTTTTGATACGAGAGAGACTCCCGGTCGCGGCCTTGCTCGACGCGGAGTCCGCCGGAGCCCTGGAACGCTCGCCGTGACGATTCCTGTGAATATATGAATTACTCAGGTTTTGATCTGGACGGCAAGCACGCGCTCGTGTTCGGCGGCACGAGCGGCATTGGAAAATCCATCGCTCTCGCGCTGGCAGAAGCAGGTGCGGACGTTGTCCCCATCGGCCGGGGGATTAATGAGGTCTCGAAGACGGCCCGCGAAATCCGGGCGCTGGGGAAGCGCTCCCTCGAGATCGCTGCCGACGTGACGCGACGCAGCGAGGTGCAACGGGCGGTCGACACCCTGCTGCAGGAAATGGGGACAATCGATATTTTGGTAAACTCCGCGGGGGCAACGAGGCGTGTGGCCTCCTTTGACCTTAATGACCGGGATTTTGACCACATCCTCGACGTAAACCTTAAAGGGACGTGGTATGCCTGCCAGATTGTGGGCCGAATAATGCGGCGCCAGATGTACGGACGCATCATCAACATCGGCTCCATCGCATCTTTTCTCAGTGCCCACGAGGTCGTTGCCTATTCGGCGAGCAAAGCGGCGGTGGTCATGCTGAGCCGCTGCCTTGCCGCAGAATGGGCGCCGTACAACATTACGGTCAACGTTATTGCTCCGGGCTTTTTTGAGACGCCCCTGAACCGCCACTTAATCAATGAGCCCAAGCGCAAAGCTTCGATCCTTAGTCACACGCCCATGAAGCGGTTCGGAAATCTGGACGAGATCAAGGGGGCTGCGGTCTTTCTGGCGTCGGATGCTGCCAGCTATGTAACAGGAGAGACCCTTTCGGTAGACGGCGGGTTCCTCATCCAGGGCGTGGGGCCTTGACCAGAGGCGAATTCCCAGCCTGCTGTCTGGCCGCCGCGAAACCCCGCGCCAGCCTCATGGAACCGCTCCAGGCCATTGCAGTAGCTGCGTGACCAGGCTGCGGGAAAACCCGTCGGGACTGTCATTCTGAGGAGCCGCAGGCGACGAAGAATCTCGTATTGCCATGAAAATGCGCAGAGCGCGATTCTTCGCTGTGCTCAGAATGACAGCAGGGAAGCGTTTTTCCGCAGCCTGTTAAAGCCGCTTGACGGTGCAGTTGTCAATATAGTCCCAATCAAAATCCACACCGATACCTGCTGTGCGCGGCGGATGAGCGTAGCCATCTGCGTCAATGTGCAGCGGCGTTTTCATCCCGAAGTCGAAATGCGACATGGGATAGAGCAGTTCGAAGAATTCACAGTTTGAAACGGCGCAGGCGCAATGCAGATTCACGATATCCATCGCATGATACACGGAAGTGTGAATTTCACATTGTGCGCCGAACGACTCCGCCAGGTGCGCTGTTTTCATGACTGCCGTGACCCCACCCTTCCAGGAAACATCCGCTCGCACCATGTCCACAACTCCCGTGGCAAGGCATTCCGCAATGGAATAATTGTTGCCCGCAAGAACCTCGGTACCGCAAACGGGGATATCCAGGCTGGCAGCAAGTCTGCGGAGCCCGCCAAAATCCACGTCAAAGAGAGGCTCTTCAAACCAGTGGTATTTCAGCCGCTCTAACTCCCGCCCCACTCGCAACGCCTGCTCGTGATTGTAGGCCGCAACCGGATCAGCCATGAGCGGAAAGTCCGGCCCCACAGCTTCCCGGCAAGCCCGGTAGATCTCCAGATCCAAATCCACTCTTCCGGGGGGATGCACTTTGTAGGCGTGCCATCTCTGATCCTTGATCTCGACAGCTTGCCGCACATATTCCGTGACGGTCGAAAGCACCAGCGAACTGCCATATACGGGAACCTTGTCGCGATATTCACCCAACAACCTGTATAGCGGCAGCCCAGCCATCTTCCCTGCAATGTCCCATAAACAGATGTCAAACGGTCCGTAAGAGTAAATGGGCACGTGGTTCAGCCAGCGATCGTGCATCCTGAACTCGCACCAGTGCTTTTCACGCGCCAAGGGATCCCTTCCCAGGAAGAAGTCTTTTAGCGCCGCTTGGGCGATATACCCCGACATCTCCGCGCCTCTTGCGGCAAAACCAAAGGAAGACGCTTCCATGCCCGCATCGGTCCGCATCGTGATAACCAGAAAATCAACGTTGGTGCGCCCGCCCACCCGCATTTCAGATTCCGCCCAACCCTCTCCCCTGTTCCTGCAGAGGCGGATCTCGATATTGTCGATGACCATTTGGACTCCTTATGGTTAGCGTGCTTTAATTTTTCGCCACTACCATCGTACATCGACGAGACGCCACAGGATACTGCCAACGCCAGGTTGGCGCGGGTCGCCCCTTTCCTGGAACCTGCGACCCTGCGGCGAGCGCCGGGACAGCGGAGGCAGCCTGCGCGCCCGTGCGACCCAGTAATAGTTCTCGAGTAGCGCCGGCATCTTGCCGGCTCCGGAAAATGCCGCCGCATCCTTTTGTGAAGTACCAAGGACAAGGATAGCAGCGGCTGGAATGATTTCGCGGAGCAAATGAGTGCTCACTTTCCGCGAGTAGCCGTCTTCATCCTATAAAGTCCTGATGAACAGTGGAACTACCACGGACAACTCCCTACCGATTTCGGAAACTTTCCAAGCAACGGCACGGCGGACCAGGGGATCAGCATGGATCAAAGCGAGAGCAACTTAACCCCATGTTAAGATGTCGCGTTACGGAGCTTGAAAACGCCGCTTGTAGTTGCGTTCATATTGCAGAGTCGATCGCGAGAGCTGACGCGGCTACGGTTAAGACCATACTGTGTCCCTGAGCGGTACAATGCCCGTACCGGACTTAAAATTCAATTCCGCCTATGGTCAAATCATGAGACTTCCCAGACTCGCGATGAATCAAAAGATCCCCGCCTTTGTTCTGGTTTTGTTTCTGTATACAGGACTGCCAAGTCGTGGCGTGGAGCCTGCGAACCTGGCGCTTGCCGCCCAGGCAGCGGCCTCATCTCATGCCGAAGGAGCAGGAGCGGAGAACATCAATGATAGTGACGTGGGTACTTCCTGGACGCCGGCAGGTGTCGGCACGAAAAGCGGCTGGGTGGAATTGCGCTGGTCCCAGGCCGTCACTTTCACCGAGGTGCTGATCCGGCAATCCTTCCGGCAAGAATTAAGCCAAGTCGCGCTTCAGACAGAACACCACGGTGAATGGGAAACCTTGAAAACCATCGGTGATGGAACCAATCCTCTTCCCAAACTCATTCTGGTCACCGTTCCGCGCGAGGCAACGAGTGGCTTGCGCCTCACCGGATTCAAAGGCAACCCGAGTTTTTACGAGGTGGAGGTTTTTGAAGGCCCCAACCCTCCGGTGATCGAGATGGCAAGCGACGCAAGAGGACATATCATCGGGATGGTCACGGACGCCTGGGGGAGTGCTCCGATGCCACTAACCCTGGTGGCCCTGACCGGGACGGCCGGCGGGCGGCCCTGGCGGACCGTCGCGACAACGGATCAACATGGCATGTTCAGCGTGCTTGCCCTCACGGGACTCGCCGGAACAGTCCGGGCTGTCGCGCGCCTGAGCGGCAAGGAAATAGAGAAAGGTGTTGAGGCGGGCGACCTGCTGCTGGCCTTGACTCCGGAGGATATCTCGGCACCCAACCTGGACCTTACGGGGAGCTGGAAGTTTGCGACCGATCCCCCCGCAGATTTCTACAGACCGGAATTTGACGATTCGGAGTGGAAACCCATCAATGTTCCCTCCCACTGGGTGATGCAGGGCTTCAAATCGGAGGAGGGTGTGGGGGGCTACCGGCGCGAGATGCTGATCCCGCGCGAGTGGTCAGGAAAGCGCATCAAAATTCGGTTTGACGGCGTTTACAGTGGAGCGGAGGTTTGGCTGAATGGCCAACGACTCGGTTCACACGAGGGCGGGTTCACACCGTTTGAGCTCGACTCGACCGGAGCCGCCCACGCCGGCGCTAATGTGATTGCCGTGAAAGTCTGGGAACATACGCGGTCACGGGACCTTGACAGCATGAGCTTGTATGCGGACTTCTGGCTCACCGGCATTATGCGCAAGGTCTATGCCTTCGCGGTTCCTCCGGCTCACATCGAGGAACTGCATTTCGCTACGCAGTTCGACCCTCACTACCAAAACGCAACCTTGAAGATCAATTTGAAGATTGTCAACGAAACCAGCCGCCCGCTTCGTTCCGGTGAAGTCCGCTGGAGCTTGAAGGCGCCGAACAACGAGTTGGCCGGCGTGGCTTTCCCACCCGTGCAATTCGGTCTCCCGCCCTGGGGACAAATGGAAAAGACACTGGAATTCCTGGTCCCTCGTCCGGTGCACTGGGAGGCTGAGCATCCAGAACTCTATCGCCTGACGGCCGGCGTTTACGACGCAGGTACGCCGACCGAGAGTGTCAGTCGTCGTATCGGCTTTCGGCAGGTCGAAGTTCGAGGCACACAAATTCTGATCAACGGCGTACCGGTCAAATTGCGCGGGACATGCCATCACGATTCTGACCCGGTTAGGGGACGCGCGGTGACGCCGGAGGAGACCCGGCGTGATCTTGAGCTGATCAAGGAAGCCAATCTTGATGCCCTGCGAACCTCGCATTTCCCCGCGATCGAGGATCTCTATGACGGCGCCGATGAACTCGGAATCTACGTCGAAGCGGAAGCGCCTTTTTGTTGGGTGAACCGGCCATACGACTTGCGCCTGGCTCCGCTGGTGATCCAGCGAACGGCGGAACTCCTCCAGCGCGACCGGAGCCACCCTTCGGTCATCATCTGGTCGCTGGTCAATGAGAGCTCGTGGGGACCGATATTCGAACGCTCCTACGAATACGTCAAGCAAAGCGACCCCACACGGCCTCTGAGCGCGGCCACAACCAAGGATCTGGATATCGCTACCTTGCACAATCCCCTCTCGATCGCCCGCATTCGTGAAAACGAAAAGCTACAGACACCGCTGATTTTCGACGAGAGTCTCTGCATTTTTCAGGGCATCTGGGGTGACTATGGGGAGGTGTGGCGCGACCCCGGATACCGGGATTACTGGGTTCTTCCCTTGATCCCGATCTGGGAAGAAATGCTCAAGAGCGGAACCACCCAGGGGAGCATGATCTGGGCATGGTCCGACGACATCTTTCAGGTGCCGGGACGTGCTTCCGAGCATGGGAGGGGCCTGACGAAGATGCACGACGTCGACTACCTCTACGGCGCGCCGGGGAAGGGTGTCGTGGGCGACGCTCCCTGGGGAGTGGTAGACGGGTGGCGACGCAAGAAGCCGGAGTTCTGGCACACCAAGAAGTTACACTCTCCGATGCGGGTAACGACGTTGTCTTTGCCAACTCCTGCTCCGGGAGAGCTTCCTCGTATTTCTGTCCACAATCGGTACGAATTTACCAACCTCTCCGAATTGGTCTTGGCGTGGAAACTCGGACCCGAGCAGGGCGAACTCCATCCGAACCTGGCTCCTCAACAAACTGCCTGGATAGAAATCCCACTTCGGCAGGCGGTCGCACCTGGCAGCAGGCTCCACATACATTTTTTGGATGGAATCGGCCGCCTTGTAGACGAGGAGAGCATCCAGTTCGGAGAAGCGCCTAAGACTTCCCCGCCCGCTCCGGACCCAGGCAAATTGCGGATTCGCCGTGAACATATGCTGGCGGGAGATTTCCTGAGCGTGGTTGGCAAGTCTTTTGAAATTGCTTTTGACAACGAAGAGGGAGGAATCAAGCGTTTGCTTGCCGATGGCCAGGACCTCCTCTTCGAAACTCCCAACTTGCACATTCAGCCCATCGAATCCGGCTCCCCTGATCTTCCCCATCCGTGGTCATGGAAATTGACCCGACCCCTGGCCGTGACGCGAGACGGGAGCGAAGTTGTCGTCACTGCCTCCGGAAAGTACCTTGATGGTGAAGGCGCGACGGTCTACCGCATAACCCCAACAGGCGAATTGAATGTTCACTACGACTTCACTTATCTGGGGCCGGACGTTACGGTGCGGGAAATCGGCATGCGAATCGGCGTGCCGCCCTGGTGTGACAACCTGCAATGGAGTAGGCGCGGCGAGTGGTCTACTTACCCCGGCGACCACATCGGCAGGAACGAGGGCAGGGCCAGGGCTCATTCCGGAATCGAGCGGACGGTACCCCCCACCCATGCATTCTCTCAGGATGATACGCCGATGGGGACAAATGACTTCCGCAGCACGAAGCGCAACCTGCAAAGTGCGTCCATCACGTCTGAGGGAGGGTACGGGCTCGCCATAGTTTCCAATGGAGAGCAGCACTTGCGAGCGTCTGCAGAGACCGACCGCATCGCCCTGTTCATAAATGACTGGTTCGGAGGCACCGGCGCGATTGCGTGGGGCGAATGATCTTTGAATTACGGGAAGGGACACCTGCTCAGAACCCATGACCAGGTGCAGGGGAACCTGCAATTTCGAATCTTATCAGGAAAGTGACAGCCCTCTGACAAAGGCTGTGGCACTACAGGATCGGCTCAGCGTTTCCGCGGCGTCACACCGTTTTCGGCCGCAACAACCTGCGGAATCGCCGGCAGACGGCGGGAGAGGTCAGAGCCATCCGCACAACTGGCCCAATAGCCTGCTGTAGTCTACGTAGTTTGGCCAGGAAATATCGGAGGGGACACCGTGGTCACAACTGGGAATAAACCCTCCACCGTCCTCGAGCAGCGGCGGAACCACCCGTAAGACTTCTGCCTCCATCACCTTACCGCCGGCCGCGATGGCACGCTTATCGATTCCCCCACAAAAAGCCATCTGTCTTCCGAAACGTTTGCGAAGCGCCACGATATCGTTGCCGGCGGCGACTTCCATGGGTTCACACGCGTTGATGCCAACCTCGATCCACATGGGTATTAAATCCTCGATATAACCATCAGAATCAACATCGATAAGGGCACAACCCGCATCCCTGATTTCCGAAACCCATCGGTGATAGGTGGGCATGAGGAATCTACGCACCATGGCCGGAGAAATCATACTGTGGGCCTTATAGGCCATGTCTTCGGAAATCCGGACACGATCAATCTTCACGCGCCCGCGTATCCGCGTAATCACCTGCGAGACAAAGTCCGTCCAGAAGTCAATCATCTCCCGTACAAAGTCAGGATCGTCGGCAAAAAGCATGCAGAGATTTTCGAATCCGCACCACTCACGCAATTGCCAAAAGGGACCGCTGAGCTCCATGGATAAGATGAACTCCCTGGCTTCCGCCGCCCGGCAGGCATCAGTGAACGCCCGCGGAAAACGTCCGGGAGTGTCCACTTGATACCGCTTCTTCATGCGCTCCCAGTCCTCTCGAGTTTCGACCGGGAACTTGTGCCACTTCCTGGTTACGAAGTCTTTAGGTGATCTGATGTAGGTATAATCATACTCGTCTGAAATTTCCGTGATGGCGCCCATCCAGTCCTGCACGATATAGTGCCCATCTTTGTGCTCCAGCACTTTCTCCTCAAAAGTGGGGATCATCGTGAAGGAGACATCAAGCGGCCGGATCTCACAAGTCATCGGGGGCAGGCCGAGTTCGGCGAGAAGCGCTTCGAAATAGTGCTTGCCTTGGGATAACCCCTGAGTGTGCCAGGCGTCGAGCGTGGATTCGCGAGGCTCCCCCGGCATGAGGGGAACGGGGTAGAACTTCTTAAATAGCAATGTGCTCAGGTACGATTCTCGGAAGGTCATGATCACCTCGGGCTATCCTCCCTCGTGATTATAGGTGCTTGGCGAGCCGGCGCCCAGGTGTCGAACCGGATGGGCCGCGCTGCCGAGAGAAGGGTTTTCGGCATCAATTGAGAATGGCTGTTTGTTTTCCGCACCCGCTCCATGTGCACGCCATCATGTTCAGCAAGCATGGCGAGGTAAGGTTCTGCCCCCCGCATAAAGCCAAATAACCACTCACGTTCCCTCTCAGACACATCGAGTTCCCTGGCCAGCGAGAAGATGCACCGCGTCGCTCCGGCCGCCAGGCAGGGCCCTGACCAACGACTTTGAACTGGCCGGGTTCAGCCCCCACTGCCTTGGCGACCCAATGCCAGGCTGCAATACCAAGGTCACAACCCATCGATGTACACGCAAATGCAACGTCATGAACCTAATCAGACCCCCAAATGTTCCGCTGGGGGACGCCTGGCCGAATGGTGTACCCCAAAGCGCGCCAAAATGCAACCCTTTCACAGTTGCGACGCTAAATTATCAAAGAATAGAGAGAAATTTCAAGAATGATGCTGTCCTCTGGCAATTTTGTCCCCACTGGCTTATTCTGGGCCCTCGAATTCCGGGGCGCTGGGGGGGAACTGTAACGC
>PMYF01000427.1 GCA_003171295.1 Acidobacteriota bacterium
AACACGAATCTTGGCAACGGGTACTCTGGCGACGACCTCCGTGCCTGGAACTATAAAGACGGCGCGCTGGATCGTTTCAACGTCACCGTGGAGCGCGAGCTGCCCGGGAAATTCCGGGCCCAACTCAGCTTTGTCGAAACCGACGCCCGCCACCTCGACTCCAACGCGACTTGGGACCAATTTAATATAAACGAGGCAAACCCCAATCTCATGAATAGCCTGGGGGGACAGGGGGGGGTGCAGTACCCGAATCCGTTCTACAATTACCTGACGCCCGCCCAGTACCCGGGCTCCTTGCGCAACCAGCCAACCGTATCTTTGGGGCAACTGTTGCTGCCCTATCCCCAATACGGCGGGCTATATGAAAGCCACGTACCGGTTAATGGCGACAAAGTCCGGAACATTGAGATTCAACTGCACCGGACCTATGCGAACGGCTTCAGCCTCCTGGGATCCTATGTGTACAGTCGCGAGCAGTCGACCCAGTTTCCGGACGCGATCTACAACTACAACGGCAACTATGCTCCCCTTTGGTCGGAAGGAACCTACCCGCACCACCGGGCGATCGTCTCCACCCTCTACGCCCTGCCGATCGGGCGCGGCAGGAGGAATCTGGCACACCTGAATCCGGTCGTCGACGGTGTTATTGGCGGCTGGTCTGCCAGTTCGATTATCAGCATCACTTCTGGCAAGCCCCTGATGTTTGGTGGGGCCGGCCTCATGACTGGCAATCCCACCCAGAATGTTCCCGCGGGATATGGGTTCAACCCTGGCGCATTTACACTTCGGCCCCCCTATACGGAATTTAACGGACCTCTGGTCTTTCCCGGCGTGGATGGGCCCGGCCAGTGGAACATCAACGCCCAACTGTCGAAGAGCTTCCGCATTCGGGAAGGCATGAAGCTTGAATTCCGGATGGAGGCTTACAACCTGACCAATAGCGTAATGTGGAACAATGAGAACACTTCTTACGGTGCCAGCACGTTTGGGCAAGAGAACCTTGGCCAAAGCAACATCGGCCGCACGCTGCAGTACTCCTTGCGGCTGAACTTCTGATTCTAGGAGTAAGTCGTCAACAACAGTCTCTCAACGAAGAATCAACAACTCGCAGACGCCTGAGTCTTGCTAAGTTCTTGGTTCTTCGTCAGAGAGATCCATCCCCAATAGGCCTCGAGAATAGAAATCCCGCTTGATCATAACCATCTGTGAATCTATGTTGGAGTAAAGGCGGTAAGCTTGCTATGCGACTCGTGTTGTACCTCGCGGCAGCGGCATTCCTGGCAGCCACCGGCTCCCGAGCTGCTGAATTCACCGGAAAAAACGTGAGCTTTCTGAATTACCCCGGATTCCCGGAAGCCGACTCCAGCTGGGGCTCGATCGGCTACAATACGGCCTACAACAAGGTCTACATCAGCGTGACCAATCATCGCGACCGCCAGGGCCTGTTTGAATATGACGTCGCGTCGAAAAGCATACGGCTCTGCGGATTCATTGGAGACCTGGGCCACCTGCGGAGTTTCGAGTGGCAGGGCAAAATCCACACTCAGCTCGTGGAAGGCCCGGACGGCGCCATGTATTTCGGCTCGGATGGCGGCGAAACCCGCGAGGAGGAATTGAAGGAGCATCCAGCCGGCTATGGCGGAGGCTTTTTCTTCAAGTGGGACCCGCGCGAGGGACGCCTCACCAATTTGGGCATGGCGCTCCCTTATGAAGGGATCAAGGACATCGGCGCGGATCCCATCGACGGCCTGCTCTTCGCCGTGTCTTATCCCCAGGTCCATCTGCTCACCTATAACGTCGCCAAAAACGATCTGCGCGACCTCGGCCGTTTCGGATCCGGCCACGTGCCTCGCGTGATCTTCCACGACGGGTGGGGCAACTTCTACTACGTGGACTGGCGGCAGCGCCTGGTCGAGTATACCCACGACACGCGTAAGCTGGTCTTTGCCCGCGACAGCCTGCCGGCCTTTCCCGGGACGGGGGGTGAGCGCATCATCACCGGCATCACGGCCTATGCGGTCGACAAACCATCCGGCGTGATTTATCTCATCACTTACGGCTCCAAGATGCTGGCCTTTCACCCGCAACGAACTGGAATCGGCAAGGTCGATGATCTGGGGGGCATTTACGATCTCGAAGGCCGGCCGCCGTACAATTACTATTGCCCTAACCTGGCGCTCGGCAAAAACGGAAAGTTGTATTACTTTCTGGGCGGACACGGCTCGTTCGCGGGGGAGGGTGCCGGCGTCTCGCTAATGGAGTTTGACCCCAAGACGCGGACTAAGCGGATTCTTCTCACCTATCCGCTTTCCGCGCTCAGCGAAGCCACCGGCTCCGACATAGAGGATGCAGAGGGCAACCTGTACTACGCCGGCCGCCACGACGACAGCACGGGTGCCAGCATGGGTGAAACCCGGGCCAGCCACCCGTTTTTGATTATTGTGAATCCCCAGCGGGGCGTCCAATGAGACTATTCTTGTGTATCGCTGCGGCCGTCCTGGCAGCCGTGCTCCCCTCGCCCGCGCAATACCGGTATTTTGCGCCACAGGGTGGCTTCGCCGTGGAGGTTTCGCTGGAAAACTCTCCGTACCTCCGATTGCCCATTTACCGGAATGCCATCACTTCGCTCGAAGTCGTGGGCGATTTTGCCATCGGCGGCACTTCCGCCGATCCGGGCCTGAGTCCCTACCTGTTCGCGGTTTCGATTTCACGGCGCCGCCTGGAGGCGGTGTTTCCCGTGGACCAGGCCGTGCCTGGACAGCAATCCATCCCAGGCGGATTCGGGCGTGGTCCGGACGGCGCCCTCTACGCCGGCACCATCGCGCAGTCCAAGGGAGACAGCGGCCACCTGCTCCGCGTCCAGGTAAACGGCGGCCGCCTCGACGTCACTGACCTCGGGATGCCGGTGCCATCCGAAGGCGTCTTTGCCGTGACCGCGGATCCGAAAGCCGACGCAGTCTACGGCATCAGCTATCCCACCGGCAAGTTTTTCGTCTTCCACATCGCCGATCGCAAAACTGACCTCTACGAGCAAACCGCGCTCGACCGCCAGATGCTGATGCGGCTCAAGGAATACGTGGTGAAGCCGGATGACGTCCTGAGCCGGCGCCTGGTGGTGGACGGCGGCGGACGCGTCTACGGGAGCTGCCCTCTAAACCGCGTTTTTCGCTTCGATCCCGCCACAAAAAAGGTGGAATTCCTGGAGAGCGAACTGCCCGATGTGGCCGGCCGCCGGGCGCTCGGCCGCGTCGATAGCTGGGCGATTGCCCCGGATGGAACAATCTATGGCGGCGCCGCCGCCGACGGGGAACTCTTCCGGCTCGACCCCGCAACTGGCAAGATCGCCAATCTCGGAAAACCGGCCATGATGCCGCGCATGAAGGGCATCGCCTTTGGCCGGGGCGGCCAGTTGTACGGCGTGACCGGCGCCTCCCCCGGTTACGCTCACGCCTTCACTTACGATCTCAAGAGCGGCTTCACGGACTTCGGAAACCCAGTGGTTTCCATGAAAGCCGAGGGAATTGAACAGGGCATCCCCTGGCGCGCCTTCCAGATCGGAACCGTCGCCGCTTCCGAAGATGGCAGTTACATCGTCATGGGTGAGGAAGAGTCTCTGAGCCAGTTGATAATTTTTCCGGTCACCGGCGCAACCGGCAGGTGAGGCTCCCGATGAAACCCATTTTCGTTATCGCCTTTCTGATGAGTGGCGTCGCCGCCCTGGCGCAGACGCCCTCCGTCGAGGTTTGGGCTGTCCCGAGCGCCGTCAAGGTTCGGCCCGACGACCGCGTGCAGGCCCGCAACCTGGTGTGGGACAAGAGCACCAAGACCATTTCCATTGCCGGGGCAAAAAACGAACACATTCCCTTTCAAATCGTGATCACCGTTCCGCCGCCCCCGGACAGGTATCACCCCGCCGCTTCCGGGTTCTTCGTGGAAGTCAGCGACCTGGTTTCCGGCACCGGCCGCCTCGCGCGGGACCAGGTGAAGCTCTATTTCGAGCACGTCATCCTTTGCCCCGGCAAATCCAGCCCGATCGGAGAGACGGGCTTCTGGCCGGACGCGCTGGCCCCGCTGACGGATCCGTTCGGCATGGCGGCGTCCTTCCGCGAAGCCGTTCGGAACCGCGGCATATGGATTGATGTCATCACCCCTCCCGACCTCCCCGCCGGCGACTATGCCGGAACCGTCCGCGTCACGCAGAACGGCCAGGAGGTCGATCGCCTCGACCTCCGGTTGAAGGTCTACAATTTCGCACTGCCCTCGGAGACCCATCTCATCACTTACATGGGGGTCTCCAGTGGAAGCCTCGCCGCTTTCCATCACGTCGCCCCTTCTTCGCCGGAAGCCAAAGCGCTGCTTCGGAAGTACTGTGCCTTTCTCTATGCCAGCCGCATGGAACCTTGGTTCAACGAGGCGCTGCAGCCGCAAATCAAAGAATCCGGCGGCGCCGTCACCCTCAGTTTCGACGCCGAAGCGTATGACCTCTACATGAAGCAGTGGAAAACCAAGCGCGTGATTCTGGAGTCGGCGCCCAGGGGTTTGATCCGCGGATCGCGATCCGCGGAGATATCCCCGGAGACCGCTCAACTCGTCAAGTCTTACCTAAAGCAGGTGCGCGATTACTATCGCAAGAACGGCTGGCTCGACCGCCTCGTCTTCAACAGCCCCATCGATGAACCAAACACCGCGGAAGACTTCGAGGAAACCCGCAAGTGGGCCTCCCTGGTGCATGAAGCCGCGCCGGGGGTTCCGTTTCTGGCGACCAAAACTCCCGTGCCGCAGCACGCCGAATGGGGTACTCTGCGCGGATTCGTCGATAGCTTCTCCATTCACGGTAATGACCTGAACGGGACCGAAATCAAGGACGCCATCCGCGAGGGGCGGGCCAAAGGTGGCGAGATGAGCTGGTACATTTCGTGCGACCAGGCTTACCCGCAACCCAACTACTTCATCGACGCGCCGGCCATGGATCCGCTCATGGTGCCATGGATTACCTGGCGCTACGGCATGCAGGGCATCCTTTACTGGGACATGAAAGACTGGTCGGAAGTGAAGAGCCCCTGGACCGACCCGGTCACCTATAAGAGCGGTTATTTCTGCAGCAAGGGCGGCGTGCTGAACGGCGAAGGTTCGCTGATGTACCCCGGGAGCGAAACCAGGCAGTACACCGGGCAAGCCAACGTCGATGGGCCGTGTTCCTCGATTCGTTTCGAATTGCTTTGCGAAGGCATTGAAGACTACGAGTATCTGTGGCTGTTGAAGTCGCTCGGAGACGCATCCTTTGCCGATGACGCCGTCAAAAGCATGGTGGTGGATGTCAGCGCCTTCTCCCGAAATCCGGAGGATCTGTTCGCCCTGCGCGAGAAGATGGCGCGCCGCATCGAACAATTGGCCGGCAACAAGGCCTCGGCCGCAGCTCGTCCGTGAGGTGCGGCCCGGGCGGAGTCAGCAAAACGCGATCCGCCCGGCCCTCCTCCTCCTCACTGCGAACTCGCGAGAAATTGCGGGTGGAGATCATTCCCGCATTGCCGATCTCATGAGTGGCATTTCCGACCTACGGGAGGACTATCGCGCCGCCCTGCTGAAAAGGGACCCCGAATACGAATACTGGTGGGGGATGCAGCGGCAATTTTCAAAGCTTCGAAGCGATTTTCACGAGGGAGAAGCCCTCCCGGCTTTGGAATCGGAGCGCCCACAACTGGAACGGTGGAAACGTCTGTGTTATAGACCGACGACGGCCACGGCGTTTTCTCGGAACGGATGTGTTGCAAAGATTAAGCGAGGACAAAGAGCGACCCGAAACGGGTGACATAGCTGTGAGTTCAGGCGGTGAGGCCGAACACCCGTTCGATGAACCGGTTCTGCGTTCGGACGTCACCCTTCACCCACCGAACCTGTCCCTTCCTAATCTTGTGCATCGTCTCGTAGCCTTGAATCGTCCTCCGCGCAAAACTGAACTGGCGAAAGTGTTGCTTGGCACGGATCCGTTTCTTGATGGCGCGGTGATCTTGCTCCAGAATGTTGTTCAGATATTGAACCGGCCGATGACGGCAGCGCTTTCGCAGGACTTTTTCTTCCTTGAATTCATGAATCGCTGGCGGATAGCACTTGGCCTTGTCGATGTTAATCACCCGCGGCTGGGGGGTGACATGGGTCTGCAGCGCCATGGCAAACAACGCCTGGGCGGCATCGGCAGAACGAAACGCCAACAGGAAGAAATCGATCGTCGCTCCCGCCGAATCGATTGCTCGATAGAGGTAGAACCAGCGACCTTTGACCCGCACGTACGTCAGGAATTCGTTGCGAAGATGGTTGAACCCGGGACATGCTGCCGACCCGTTCCCGCCAGACACCCTGGTACCGTTTCCTACACGGGCCGGCCTGAGCAAGCATACCTCCCGGCGTGTGCTCGACCTGTGATATGGGTGCGTGACGGGTATTTCGGGCAGGGTATCGGTTCTTCCTCACTTTGGGCCGCTCCTGGCATTGGGCAGGCCAAGAATATACTTGACCGCCGACCGCATCAATTCCGTGTGGGCACCCTGCGGATGCCGGAGAAAGAAAGCGGACGCGATGTGACCTCCAACGCTGTACGTTCCCCATTTGAACATCGGGAAGCCTGGGATTGCCTGAGGCTGGCTATCCGTGGGTGGAAAATCTCTGCTCTTGCTCGTAAAGACGACCACCTTGTCTGGCTGGTTCTCTTGGATAAGGCGCTTAAGGCGACCCTCCGCCCGACTGAGCTGTTCCGGCGTGCCCGCGTTGTAGCGCTCGGTTCCGCTGCCAACACAATTCGGTAGGTAGTTGAAGAACGTGACCTGTAGCCAGAAGGCTTTGTGATTGTCGTAATCAAAGTAGTTCCTGACCCCGGTAAAGAACGCTCTTCTCAAACACCCAGACATAACTTTGCGGATGCAGTCAATTGTTGCCTCGTTTGTGTCCTTCCACCCTTCCTCACACCAATGAGAGTATCCGACGATTGCCACACGGTGCCCGCCGAGGCTTGTGTCTGACCTCCCGTAATCTGGGCCTATCCATGCAGTATGCTCGACCATAAGGACCCCTCCTCATCACTAGCAGTCCCCGCCAAGAATCCACCCTTCAACCTCCTGGATTATACGTTCGTCCTGTTCGCCGGGCTCACGCTGGCCGAGGCACACCTGGTGCCAGAGGGATGGAGTCCGCTGCCTCGCTTCCATTTACGGTTCCAAGGAAATATGGTAGAAATGCAAAGGTTGCAAGAGCTAACGTGAGTTGAGTCAGCCAGATAGCGACCAGTTGTGGGAGTCCCTCAGGGCTGTGTTTTGCTGTCGTCCCGCTCATGCGACCTTTAATGGCAAATAAATCAGTGGTCGTTCAGCAACGAAGTAACCCGTACCCGTGCGGGTTTGTTCATGACAGGGCGCCCGGAAGGTACTTCTGATTCTGCCGTTCGGGATTCAGCCGCGGCTCTGACTGCCGCTTCTCGCGTGCTTTGGAGAACTAAGGGCGAGAGGCAAATTTTGTTTCTGAAGACGGCGAAATCAGCCCCCCACACAACCCAACCGGAAACTTACCTGAAAGACACCCTTTGAAGGAGAATCGGGCATGCAAGCCATGAGAGCAGCTTCGGCAACCGTGCGGACAAACATCGGCGTGCTGCCCCGCTCCGGCGCCCAGCGGAGCCAGTCTCGGAGTACGGGGTCAGCCCCAGTGGAAATCATAATAGTAATATACGCCTGAAGCGGCACCATCGGCGAAAACACTCAGGGAACCCCAGGGTTTGACCGACCAAGCTTAACCACCGCAACTCGGCTTTTTCTTCCTAAGCTTCCTAAACTTCCTAAGAATTTCGCCTATTTTAGAGGGGTCAGATTTCACAGAAATTTCGCAAGAATTGCACTTTGCCAAAAAAAGCTTCGCAATGGACTCAAAAGCCGCCAATTGCTATTGACATGAAAATGCATCAGTTTTAAGCTTTTTGCTGGGAAATTTATGGGTCGTGACCGATGCTAGAAAAACGGTCACGTTTAGGTGGGTCGCAATCCCTCTCCCTCCGCCATCCAACATAGCCTGTGAAATAGATCAGTTAGCGCGCCCAATCTTTCCGCGGGTGTAGTAGGTGTGGCTCATCTCACCAATGCATTTTAGTGGCATCCAATGTTTGGACACTATGGGTTCGGGACCGGGCTCGCCGGGCTTTTGGCCGGCGTGGCAGACCGTGGGGGAGGTGGATTGTTCACGGGCGTCCTGGGCAATCTTTGATCGATATACTCAATCAAGCCCTTTTTGAGCTTCTGGATGGCTGCCGATAGCAAAACATCATTTGGGAGATCCTGAAAGCGCTTTTCAATCGTCGCTTTGAGGTCATTATTGAACGCCTGTACCTGTGTGTTGAGGACATCCTGGGTAGCGCTACTGGTAATGTTCAGCCGATCCAGAGCTGCGTTCAGCTTCACCAACTCATCGCGGCTGAATTTCGCATGCAGAGCCGCGTAATCGTTGGAGCTGTATATCGGACCGGTGCACTGGACCATTTCATAGGTCCAGTGATCGGTAACATCGATCGAACTATGCGTGAGCTGACCCTCGCAGACGTACCCACCCCGCCCCATTCTTACGGACTGGTTCGGTTCCGCGATGGACCGGATTTCTTGTGCTCGTAGGGCTCCGGCTGTCTGCAAGGAAAGTATGGCAAGAGACGCTGACCATAATGTGAAACGGGCCGTCTTCCTGATCTTGCTCATTGCGGTTACTCCTTCACTTGCGAAGATAAGCCGGTATGGCAATGGTGCCCACACTCGCGCGCTTTTGCGGTAAGGGCAAAACAGACCTTGCGGCCGCTCGTCGCACAGTCAGCACTCCTAGCCCCCGGGCAACACCGGCGGAAGCTGAGGGTTCGACGCGGCAAGTAGTGCCGGTCGCGCAAAACCTCGCACGGGATGCGCTAGCCTCCATGCCTGGCGTTGCCACGCTTCTTAATCCTGATTGCGAGACGCCACGCCCCGGTCTGGCATATGTGATCGCGCAGGAATCGGAACAAGTATCGGGCCTCCTGATAAGCCCTGTGCGCCCTTAATTCCTCACGGTTGGCAGCAGCCACGTTTCCCGGCGGACCTGTCGTTCGTGGCTACCATGAGGAAGCCTTGGCATCTGCAGGCACTCTTCTTATACCTTTTAATTGAAGGGCTGTCAGTTCAGTGCGGCTCATGGGTTCGGTCAAGACTGCTCACCACTGTTAACGACAGGAGAAGGGCATTGCTGGACTGGAGGAAGTGACCGCGATTTCGGCATCGAGGCTCCTCGTTCAAGAACACGCTGACGATGCCTCTTGCAAAACCAACCTGAAAGTCAGTAAACCCAAACTCTGTAAAGCGCCGCCCTTCCAATTCCGTGATAAGAAATCCCGGCTCGTGCTGTGCCATTATGCTCAGTCGCTTGGTCAACTCTGAGCAGACGGCACCTCGTCGGAAGGGGTATCCTGCAACAGGTTGCTGGGTACACATGCGCGCCGAGGCAAACCTTCGTAGGTTACAGATCAGTGATGATCCGTCTGCCCCAACAGCCGACTGCTCCCAACGCGCGCTCAAATGACAGTATAGGAAAGGGAAAAGCATGCAGCCGATGTCAAAGGGAAAGGGCGAGTATATTTGTGGCAGTTGCAGGACGCTGTTTCGTTCCGTCCTTGAGCTGTACGAGCACGGCAAGAGGTGCACGGCTTATCAACCGGGTGGAAGCCCCCAGTCTTTCATAGCCAGACACAGATCAAGTCCTGGGGCTGGCTCAAATGGGGAACAATATCCTCGCATCCATTCAGTCTTCAATGGACAAAAGAAAAAGGCAGGCCGGTCACGACGTGGAGGGAATAGGTAAGGGAGCGCTTGGCCTGTCGACGATGCTCGCGCACGACTTGGGATGTAGCCATTCCCGGCTTGCTGGGCCTTTGGGACGATTCCACTGATCCACAATCTCAACCGCGCATGACCGCGATGCGGACCTATTGGGTCGAGCAAGGTTGTAGACTCTTTCACTCGTAGTGGTGCAGAATACCGGTCAGCTCAAGGAGCGCGCATGGGGAATCCGAGCCCCTGCCGCCGGTGAGAAATCCCCTATCGCCAAGCAATGAATTCGACAACAAAGGCAAACCAGTCCGCGGAAACTAGCGCCGTACGGGGTTTCTTTGCGGATTTGGGACCCGGCCTGATTACCGGCGCGGCCGATGACGATCCTTCAGGCATTTCCACCTACTCGGTTGCCGGCGCTACCTTCGGCTATGCTCCGCTCTGGACCGCCCTTTTCTCCTTTCCGCTCATGGCGTCGGTTCAACTAATGTGCGCTCGGTTGGGGATGGTCACAGGCCGCGGCCTGGCGAGCGCTATCCGGCAGCGCTATCCGCGCTGGGTACTCTGGGGGGCCTGTCTGCTGCTCGTCGTCGCCAATGTTATCAACATCGGCGCGGATTTGGGTGGCATGGCGCAGGCGACCGAGTTGGTCACCGGGATCAACGCCTTGATTTGGACTCCGGTGTATGCGGGGCTCATCGTGGCTCTGCTTTTCTGGTCGTCATACAGACATATGGCCCGGATCTTCAAATGGATCACGCTTGTCCTGTTCGCCTATGTGGCAACGGCTTTTCTCGCTCATACGGACTGGAAGGCGGCTCTGGCGGCTACGCTGCTGCCTCGGGTGCAATGGTCGCGGGAGTTCCTGTCCCTGTTCGTGGCAATCCTCGGGACAACCATCTCACCCTATCTGTTCTTCTGGCAAGCCGCTCAAGAGGTGGAGGAAGAGAGGGCCATGGGGAAAAACGCAGCGCAGCGCAAAGGCGCCACCGAGCAAGAACTTCGAAAGCAACGCACCGACGTGGTGACGGGAATGTTCTTCTCCAACTTTATCATGTACTTCATCATTCTCACCACAGCGGCCACCTTGCATGNNGCTTATTGGCTATTCACACTGGGCTTGATTGGCACCGGAATGCTGGGTGTGCCGGTGCTGGTGGGCTCCTGCGCTTATGCCATCTCTGAGGCGGCGCCCTGGAGAGGTTCTCTTGACCGGCGACCGCAAGGTGCGCGCAAGTTTTACGCGGTTGTGGCCGTCGCTATGGTGATAGGACTCATCTTGAATTATGTCGGTCTGGATGCGATCAGGATGCTCTTCTGGACGGCAGTGGTCAATGGAGTGTTGGCGCCGCCGCTTATTCTGCTGGTTATTTTATTGACCAGCGATCCCAAG
>PMYF01000134.1 GCA_003171295.1 Acidobacteriota bacterium
TAGAACGGCCCGATGGGCTTGGTAGGGTGCTTCATCGACGGGTCATCGGCCGAAACGAGGCTCTGGGTGAGAACGGTCACCACCGGCACGCGCAGACCTGCCGCCAGCAACTCGGCGCCGAGCGCCTGCTGCAGAAGATATCCGATCTCGCCCTGTGTGGAGGCACCGCAAACGTCCAGCGGATGGCCGGGGACTTGGCTCGCTCCCCGCTCAGAGCGCAGAAGCGATGCCCCAACCTGGGGGCCATTGCCATGAGTGAGTACAAGCCCATAACCTGTGCGAATCAGGCCGGCGATTTGTGCCGCGGTTCTCTGAGCATTGGCGCGCTGTTCGCTAACCGTTCCCTTTTCCCCTTCGCGAATCAGGGAGTTTCCGCCAATAGCAAGAAGCATGGTCTTCATAAAGAGATAAGACCTCGTCTTTCAACTCTGCAATTCATCAAGCCCTGTCACCCCGGCTCCGGGCATAGCTGAAATGCCGGAGTGACCATGTGAATGGGCATAGCTCTTAGGTATGCGTCAGCTCCGGCAGCTTGACGAACTCGTTCTTCATGAGTTCCAGCATGATCGCCTTCTGCGCATGCAGCCGGTTCTCTGCTTCCTGGAAGACAAGCGACCGTGGAGAGTCAAGCACCTCGTTGGTGACTTCTTCGCCGCGATGCGCTGGCAGGCAGTGCAAGAAGATGGCATCGGGCTTGGCGCGGTTGTAAAGCGCCTCATTGACCTGGTACGAAGAGAAGATCTTCTTGCGCTTCTCCGTCTCCGACTCCTGCCCCATGCTGGCCCAGANNGATCACATCCGCGCCCGAGGCCGCTTCCCGTGAATCGTTGGTCACGGTGCACTTGCCGCCCGTTTCGGCGCCCCGCTCGCAGGCCCATTTCACCGACTCGGCGTCGAGTTCATAGCCCTCGGGCGAAGCCACCCAAACGTGCGCACCGAGTTGAGCTCCGGTGAATGCAAGTGAGCGCGCGACGTTATTGCCGTCGCCAATGAATGCCACCTTCAAGCCCTCTGTGTNNATGGCCTGGCAGGGGTGGCTGTAATCGGTAAGCCCATTGATGACGGGGATATTGGCGTGCTGGCCGAGTTGCTCCACCACCTCGTGCGCGAAGGTGCGAACCATGATGCCCTGCACCATGCGCTCCAGGTTCTTGGCCACGTCGTAGACCGATTCGCGCTTGCCCAAGTTGATCTCCGCGGGAGAGAGATAAACCGAGAACCCGCCCAGTTGCTGGATCCCTACGTCAAACGTGACCCGCGTGCGCAATGAAGGCTTCTCAAAGATCATGGCAAGGGTTTGGCGCTTAAGCATCCCGCTGTAGGCCGCCGGGTGTGCCTTTACCTGACGGCCAAGCTGGAGAAAGTACCGGATCTCGGCGGACGAAAAATCCTTGATCGAAAGAAAATCCTTGCCTCTCATTTTCCACCTGCCTTGTGATCCTGGGAGAACTTGGCGAGGCGGTCGATCAGGCCGGGCTTGGTGACCTCATCGGACTTATAGGTCACGCGCATGCTGGGCTTGTCGAGCTCGATAATCCGCGCCAGGTCGATGGGAGTGGCGACCAGCACCAGATCGCAGGGCGTCTTGCGGATGGTCTCTTCCAACTCGTGCCGCTGCGCGTCGCTATAGCCCATGGCGGGCAGAAGCCGGGTCATGTGGCTGTACTTCTCGAAGGTGCCGCGAATGGAACCAACCGCATAAGGCCGCGGATCGATCAATTCGGCTGCGCCGCATTGCTCGGCCGCAACCACGCCGGCGCCGTAGGTCATCTCGCCGTGGGTAAGAGTGGGGCCATCCTCCACAACAAGAACGCGCTTGCCCTTCACCATCTCCGGATCGGGCACGGAAACACGGGAGGCAATGTCGTAGATTTCGGCCTTGGGGTTGTGCAGCATCACGTTCCGCCGAACCGTCTCAATATCTTCTTTCCTGGCGGTATCGACCTTGTTGATGATGATTACATCGGCGCGCCGCATATTGACCTCGCCGGGGAAATACGCCAGTTCATGACCGGGGCGATGCGGATCGACAACCACGATCTCCAAATCGGAAGCGTAGAAAGGAGTATCGTTATTGCCGCCGTCCCACAGGATCACATCGGCTTCCTTCTCGGCCTGGCGGATGATCCGCTCGTAGTCAATTCCGGCGTACACCACCGTTCCTTCCATGATGTGCGGCTCGTACTCTTCGCGCTCCTCAATCGTGCATTTTTGAAGATCGAGATCTTCAAGCGTGGCAAAACGCTGCACGGCCTGCACCGCCAGATCGCCATAGGGCATGGGGTGACGAATCACCACCGGCTTCCGGCCCAGCTTGCGCAGTGTGCTGGCAACCATGCGCGAGGTCTGGCTCTTGCCGCATCCGGTGCGCACCGCGCAAACCGACACCACCGGCACCGTCGACTTGATCTGCGTCTGCTTCGTTCCCAGCAGCCAGAAATCTACATCGGCAGCCACCGCCCGCGAGGCAACGTGCATGAGCGTCTGGTGCGAGACATCGCTGTAGGAAAACACCACGGCGTCGATCTGATGCCGGGCAATCAGGGCCTCCATGTCCTTTTCCTCGAAGATCGGAATGCCCTCCGGATACAAACGCCCGGCAAGCTCGGCCGGATAGCGGCGGCCCGCAATATCAGGAATCTGCGCAGCCGTGAATGCAATCACCTGAAAGTCTGAGTTGTCACGAAAAACAACATTAAAGTTGTGGAAGTCTCTGCCTGCGGCTCCTAGTATCAACACTTTCTTCATAAAAGCTCCACTAGCTGAAATCGCTAAGCTCGCATGGTGTCGTTTAGCCAATACGGTTGGCTGTGCCCATTGTCACAAGTCTGAGGTGAGTTAAGCCCCAGCAATAGCTATCTTGAAGAAAAGGAATGAGTTAGTCGCGCACTTCCGGCATCGGATCGTTCCCATGCGAGCTGCGCTATGTGGTCTATTTGCTCCGGTGCTTACACGAAGCAGGAGTGCCAGCGGTGGAGGTTATCCGGAAGGCCTACATCAGGGAAATGCAATTCCCTGATATGTGGGTGATAATTCCCTGTTCGGTGCGGCATTTGAATAAGGGATAAAAGGGAATGAACTCTCCTATATTCAGCACTATAGAGAATTCTTCTGGCAGATTTCTTGGGCCGAATTCGTGAATTTCCCTGTATTTTTCCCTG
>PMYF01000865.1 GCA_003171295.1 Acidobacteriota bacterium
ACCGAGGCGGCGCTGGCGGTTGCCGTGGCCACCTCTCACAACCCAACTGGACAATGGGTTCTCGATCCTCATCTTGAGGCCGATAGTGAAGTTCGCTGGACCGGCTTGTTGGGTGGTGAGATACGCAATGTCCAGGCCGACCGCGTCTTCCGCGCCGGGCCCGAACCCCTTGAACCGGGCGACAGCGTCTGGTGGATTGTGGACTACAAGACCGCATTCACGCCGGGAAGCGATCCTGATGCCGCTGTGTCTGCCTTGCGCTCGGTGTTCGCTCCGCAGCTCGAAGTCTACGCACACGTCCTTCGCCAAATGCACGGAGACGCAATCACTATCCGTGCCGGGCTCTTCTACCCGCGCTGGACACAGCTGGATTGGTGGGAAATTCCACCGCCAGTGGCTGCATTCTAACCAAACAATCGAGGGCGCGGCGGCTTGACGCTTCCCTGCTGCCGGGAGCCGGTCTCATACGGAAATTCACGACCACATAGAGATTCGGCTCCGGCTCACCTTCAACACACTCGATGAACTCCCTCTGGCGGGAGGAGCGGCGGTGCCGGCCGCCGCCGTTGCCGAAGTCTTTGGGTCACTCAGAAGCCTGCGAATTCATCGTTGACGATACCCTCGATCAAACTCGCCTCCTCATCGCTCAGTTTCTCGAACTCGCCCTCACGGCGCCTTTTGGACAAAGTTCCGTTGTTCTGTCTGATGAACATCACCAGGCATTCAGCGGCGCGGTTCACTAAGGATGATCCGAAAGGGATGCATGATGCGATTCGCGCGCATGATCAACGAAAGCGCATCCTCCGGTGAATTCCATTCATCAGCCTTCAGCTTCTGAATCTCAAGGATCTCCCTCGGAGTGGGGAAATCGAATGTATACTTGCCGTTCAACAGGTAGTAGAGGGTGAGGAGTAGGCTGATTCGTAGAATCAGGCTGGAACTTCATTACCTTTCCTGGGGAGCGTTATGTACCAGAAGCAGCTTAGCTGTGCTCTGACGGCAGCCCGCGAAGCCGCGGTCTTTCTGCGTCCTGCTTTCCACGCGGGATATCAAGAGCATCTTGACGAGGGTTTGGAGTGCAAACTTCGTGTCCTCCTGACAGAAGCCTTTCCGGAGTATGGTTTCAGAGGCGAAGAGACGCGGCCGGATACTTCGTCACGGGACTCTCGGGGTCATCTCTGGCTTGTCGATCCTCATGATGGAACACATGCCGCAGTAAAGGGTCATCGCGGCTCGGCAGTATCGATCGCGCTCCTTCGCAAGGGGCTCCCGGTTCTGGGCGTTGTACTCGCCTACAGCGCCCCGGACGATGAGGGCGATCTGTTCTGGTGGGCCGAGGGCGAGGGGCCCTTGCGTCGCAATGGCAGGGAAATCAAACGGGAATGGACGGCGTCTCCAAGTAGCAAAATGACGGCGCTAATCTCACAAGATGCCGACGGCGCCGCCTCGGTGAACGCTTCGATTGCCTATCCTATGCGGTATCGGGGGATTCCGGGCATCGCTTATCGGCTAGCTCTTGTTGCCGCCGGAGAAGGCGATCTTGCGATCTCCTTGAATAGCCCAACTGGCTGGGACGTGGCCGGAGGTCACGCGCTTCTTCTGGGAGCAGGCGGTGACCTGTTCGGGCGTGACGGGACCCCGGTCACGTACAGCACCACTGGTACTCCGCAAGTCTCGCTGCATTCCTGCTTTGGAGGCTTTGCGGAACTGGTTGGGAGCGTCGTCCACAGAGAGTGGCGCAGTGCGCTTCATAGTCCGCCGGAGGAAGCACAAAAAACTCTCGCATACCTTGAACCTGGGAAGACCGTCCCAGATGCCGCGGTTCTCGCACGAGCGCAAGGTTGTCTTCTCGGCCAGCTTGCGGGAGATGCGTTGGGTTCACTGGTCGAGTTCAAGAGCTCCGGCAGCATTTCCTCCCTGTATCCTGGCGGTCCCCAGCTCCTGGAAGATGGTGGCATCTGGCACACGATCGCCGGTCAGCCCACGGACGATTCAGAACTAGCCTTGGCATTGGCAAGGTCCATCGTCAAGAAGAACGACTATAGCGAGGAAGAAGCGGCTACCGCTTATGCGCAGTGGTACGATTCCCATCCTTTCGATATCGGCAACACAACTAGCTTGGCCTTGAGCCAGGCAAGCCATGCCTTGCACAAGGCGAAGCCGGTTGCGGAAGCCGCGCAGGCGCATGCTAGCCATTCGTCTCAGGCAAACGGAGCCCTTATGCGGTTGAGTCCGCTGGCGATCTTTGGCACCGCGTTGGAGCCATATCAGATCGCCAGATTAGCACGCACGGATGCTGGGTTAACACACCCGCATGAGGTGTGTCGCGCGGCGAATGCGGTCTTTGCGGTTGCCATTTCTTACGCCATACGAACGGGCAGTAACGCGCAGATGACCTATCGATACGCCTGGTCCTGGGCTCACGACAAGGCCATGGAACCCGCAGTGCTGGAGAGCCTGGAGGCTGCCGAGTTCGAGGCTCCTCGCGACTTCATGACAAACCAAGGTTGGGTACGGGTAGCATTCCAAAATGCGTTCTATCAGCTTCTTCACGCATCCACTCTGGAAGAAGGCGTTATCAACACCGTGCGAGCCGGTGGCGACACCGACACGAACGCTGCCATTGCTGGAGCGCTGCTTGGAGCCGTCTACGGT
>PMYF01000224.1 GCA_003171295.1 Acidobacteriota bacterium
ATTTACAAGCCTTATCTCCGACAAGCTCCTAGGTATATCAGGCCCTCGTGACGCGCTCACCTGTAGGCCTAATCTCGTTGGCAACCCGAAAGCGGTGGCGGCCGGCCAGAATGCTGACCATTGGATCAACGGCGCCGCTTTCACCCCGCCTTTTGGCAGCGACCAAAGTTTCTGGTCCAATCCTGATCCCACGGATAATCGCTGGTGGCAATTTGGGACTGCAGGTGCACGGCTGTCAGGCCTTCGTTCCCCGGGATTCTGGAACCTGGACACTTCACTCGGTAAGCAGTTCCACGTTACAGAAAACAAATACTTCGACTTCCGCTGGGAACTCTTCAATGCCCTAAACCATCAGAACCTGGGACTACCCAATACGAACTTCTGTCTTCCGCCGAACGCCGATGGCTCAACTGACTTAGTTCATCAAGGCGGCTGCGCGTTCGGGCGAATCACCAACGTCCAAACCGACCCACGGGCGATGGAATTCGCCTTAAAGTTCGTTTGGTAGGCGCTCCATCTTCAGGGCGGGGATCAAATTCCCCGCCCTGACTTCCCCTTGCTTCACCCAGGCTGCTCGCAGTAGGGGTGCCGTTGTATCCCGCACAGAGGAACTCCGCAACAATGCGAGACACCTATTCGAACCTAGGGAGGAGACATGACTACCATGAATTGCCCCCAAAGAAGCCAATGGCTCCGTGGAGTTTTATGTCTATTGCTTTGCGTCTTCTTCGTGGGCGCTTGCCAAAACGTCCTTGCTGCAGACTCTGCACCGATCGAATTAGTCGTTGACACATCGCAGTCTCAGGGAAGTATCGATCTCACCCGGTACGCTCTTGGCGATGGGGGTGGGATCGACGGGTGGATTCCTCAACTTATTCAACTCCATCCGCAGACCATTCGCTTCTTCGTCATGGACGAATTCAACCTCTATCCGCGCCACAATGAATATCAGTGGGCCACTCTGGATAAGGTGCTGGCGGCGATCCACGCGACCGGCGCCAAGCCCATTATGTGCTTGTGCATCAAACCCAAGGTCCTCTTCCCCAAGGTGAATCAGAAGATCGTGTTTCCTAATTCCTGGGAGGAATGGGAAACCATGCTCGAGCACTTGGTGAGGCATTGCAACGAAAGTCACCTGGAAGTAGGATTCTGGGAAGTGAACAACGAAGTTGACCTTGGGGAAGCCGGCGGCAGTCCCTACCTGTTCAATCCTCAGAACTACCTCACTTATTACACCCACACAGCCAGGGCCATTCGGCGAGCAGACTCCAGCGCCAAGGTGGGAGGGCCGGCCCTGGCTTTTGGACCCCACCCAGGCAAGGAGAGTCCGATCCTCGACGCCTTAATCGATTACTGCGGGAAGGGAAACGCCCCCCTGGATTTTATCTCCTGGCATCTCTATAACAACAACCCTAAGCTCTTTCGAGAAGAGGTCAGAGAAGCCCGTGCAAGGCTTGCGAAGTACGACACGCTCAAGCATGTTGAGACGATTCTCGATGAGTGGAATATGTCCCTCGGTGACCCGGTAGTTAATCCGTACTATCAACCCGCTTTTGTGATGGAAAACACCCACGGCTTCTTTGAGGAGGGACTGAGCCGCTCGGGTTACTACCATATCCGGGACTTCTATTTTGATCCAAGTATGACGCCCTATCTCTCCGAAGAAGGGATTGCTTCTAACGACCACCTCTTTAATGTGATGCCCCTCTACTTGGGACTCTTCGACACTGAAGGGCGCGTCCGTCCAACATATTATGCCTTCAAGATTCTCAGCCTTATGAAAGGTGAGAAGCTGGGGATTGCCGGGACGGGAACAGATGTGAAAGGTTTTGCCGCTCGCAACAAAGGGGGGGTACACATGGTTTTCTGGAACTTCCCGGAGGGTGAGGGCAAGGAATACGAAGTGAGCATTCGTTTCCCACAGCAAAAGACCGGAAGCTTCCAGCTAATTCGGCTCGACCCTGAGAGCGCCATCAACAACCTCAAGATCCTGAGAAACGATAGCGTCGGGAAATTGGATCAGGACCCAATCCATGTGACTTTGCGGCCGTATGATATTTACTGGGTTGAGCTGAGTCAGCAATAAGTTGCAAATGTCACAACGCGCTGCCTCGAATTCCCTTCGAGAATAACGAGATTACAGGGTTGTTATTCTGGGAAGTCGCGAAAAGCATGGAGAAGGAGTGGTGGAAGAATGAAAGCATGTCGTGGAAGAATCAAAGCATATCTTGGTCTGTTGCTGCTTTTTACGGTAGGCGTAATCGGCACGGCTTCCGGCGAGGTTCGCGTCATTGCCATCGGGGCTCATCCCGATGACTGCGATCTCGGGGCAGGTGGAACCGCCCAGCTGCTGGAGGCTATGGGCATTAAGGTAAAGTTTGTGTCGATCACCAACGGCGATGCGGGCCACCCCACACAAGGAGGAGGCGCGCTCGGGCGACGCCGGCGAGCGGAAGCCATCGAGGCAGGAAGGCGTATCGGAGTGGAGGAGTACGAAGTGCTCGATAATCATGACGGCGAATTGATGCCAACCCTGGAAATCCGCCACGAGCTCATTCGCATCATTCGCAGGTGGAAAGCTGACGTGGTGATCGGACCGCGCACGAACGACTACTACTGCGACCATCGCTATGCGGGCATTCTGGTGCAGGATACCTCCCTTCAGGTGGTTGTACCGAACATCTGCTCGGAAACGCCCCCGCTGGATAGAAATCCTGTCTACCTGTACTTCCAGGATGAGTTTCAGCAGCCGAGCCCCTTTCGGCCGGACGTCGCCATTTCGATCGATGAGGTATTTCAGAAGAAGATTTTCGGCTTGGACTCCCACGTTTCCCAGTTTTACGAATGGCTCCCCTGGTTATACCGATATACCGCCGACGTTCCGAAGACCCCCGAGGCACGCCTTGCATGGCTAGCCAAAACTCAAAGCCAGCCAATCACGCCGGCGGTCCGAGCCGCACTGGAACACTGGTATGGCGCCGAAAAGGCAAGCCACACCCAGCACGCAGAAGCGTTCGAAATTTCTGAATACGGGACAAAGCCAACCGAAGCGGATCTGCGACGGTTATTCCCGATGTTGAAGTAACCGGGTCTGTCCTGGTTTCCAGTGTTGTCATTCTGGGCTCAACACTGGTCGGGGGCGAGCTGGCGACCGGGATCGAGCAAGGTAAAGAGTCGGCCAAGGATGGCTGTCCGGCAATGCCCTCCTGCGCGAAGTAGGCTGATTCGCGCTTTGTATGCCTTCGGCGAGCCTGCATGACTCCGATTGGACATAGGAACCCGCAACATTGCGCGACACATATTCGAAGGTAGGGAGGAGACATGACTACCGTGGATTGCCGCCTAAGAAGCCAATGGCTCCGTGGAGTTTTATGTCTGTTGCTTTGCGTCTTCTTCGTGGGCGCATGGCAATACGCCCTTGGTGCTGCCTCTCCACAGATCCAATTAGTTGTTGACACATCGCAGTCGCAAGGAAATATCGATCTCACCCGGTACGCGCTCGGACAGGGGGGGGGTTCCAACGAACCCATGATCGACGCGGTGATTCCGCAAATTACTCAACTGCATCCCCAGACCATTCGACTCTTCGTCATGGAGTATTTCAACATCTACCCGCGCCACAATGAGCATTACTACGTCACTTTTGATAAAGCGGTGCAGGCGATTCGGGCGACTGGGGCGAAGCCCATCCTGTGCATATGTCTCAAACCCAAAACCCTCTTCCCCAAGGTTGATCAAGAAATCGTGTTCCCCTCTTCCTGGGAGGAATGGGAGTCCCTACTCACGCATTTGGTCAGGCATTGTATGGATAGCCATCTAGATATCGGCTATTGGGAAGTGGGAAACGAGGGGAACATTGGGGAGGGCGGCGGAGGCCCCTATCTGTTTCAACCCCAGGACTACGTCACTTACTACACCCACACGGTGAACGCCATTCGGCGGGCCGATCCCCACGCCAAGGTGGGTGGACCGAACTTGGCCACCTGGGCCAACGGCCCGCTTCTGGGGAAGGACGATCCCATCCTCGAGGCGCTGATTGACTACTGTGGAAAAGGCAACGCGCCGCTGGATTTTGTCTCCTGGCATCTGTATGACTTGGGTCCGTCGTGAAAACTCATGGCGAATTTGATTTTCCCCTTATTTGACAGCCTTTTTTAAGCGTTTGGTATGCTGACTTTAACTTCACTGTGTGCTATGTTGAAGTCAGCATGCGCAGATCGCCTAGAAATGTAAACATCGCCTTTAGTCATGCGGGTCTAACGCACTATGGCGGAATTCTGTTTTTGAGTGAATTCAGTCGAATGCTGCAATTGCGCCGCTTCCTAACTCGGCATTTGCGCTATCCCCGGCGCAACCATGACTACGAGCTTTCCCAGATGATCCTGTCCTTGGTCTACCCGATCATCTTGGGTCTGGATCGGTTGGAGACAGCATCGCTCTTACGTTCGAATGGCACGTTTCAGTATTTAACCGGCCTTCCGACTTACCCCAGTCCGCAAAGCTTGTGACGATTTTTGTTGCAGGCTGCACCCGATTTTCGGGAACAACTCCACCGGGTCAATGACTACCTGTTGCGGCACTTCATTCACCGTCCGGATCACCGGTCGCGATTAATTCTGGATCTGGATAGCACCATCGTTACGGTTTTCGGTCACCAGGAAGGATCGGCGGTTGGTTATAACCCACGCTATCGAGGCAAACGGTCCTATGACCCGTTGCTTTGTTTGGAAGCGAACTCCTCGTTCCTCTGGGATGTGGAACTGCGACGCGGCGATG
>PMYF01000658.1 GCA_003171295.1 Acidobacteriota bacterium
AATGGCAAAGCCTGACCTTGAGCAAACTACGCTCCAGACTCTTTTGGCTGCCGGGCGAACTTACACGCCCGCAGAACCGACCTACTCTCCGGTTCGCGAATTCGCCCCTCATCCAAAAGTGGGTGCAGGAGATATTGGACCGGGTTCATAGATTAAAACCCCTGGAGGGTTGAAGCTACGTTTGTGAAAATCGATCGACTGCTGCAAACATTGTGGAGACGAACGCCGATTTTCGGGCAATTTCCAACGAAAACAGTGAAATTCACGACGGATCCAAGTATGAGAGCGACCCGCAACTCTTTCGCAAAGAGATCCGAGAAGTCCGGGCGATGCTGGCCAAGTACGACACTCTTAAAAACGTTGAGACGGTTTTGGATGAGTGGAACATGTCGCTCCGTAACCCCGTGATGAATCCGTATTTTCAGCCTGCCTTTGTGCTAGAAACCACCTATTGGTTCAACGAGGAAGGGCTGAGCCGCTCTGGTTACTATCATATTAGGGATGTGCTCTTTGATCCGAAGCAGTTCACTTTCTTGTCCCAGCCGATGCTGGCCTCCGTCAATCACACCTTCAACGAAATGCCCTACTACTTGGGGCTCTATGACACCGAAGGCCGCGTCCGGCCGACCTACTATGCCCTGAAAATGCTCGCCCTCATGAAAGGTGAGAGGCTAGCGGTCGATGGGACGGGAGCGGAGGTGAAGAGTCTTGCCGCTCGCAACCAAGGGTTCGAGCATGTGGTCTTCTGGAACTTCCCCGAGAGCGAGGGAAAGACCTACGACGTCACCGTTCGCTTCCCGCACGAGAAGACGGGAAACTTTCAGCTAATTCGACTCGACCCTGAGAGCGCCATCAACAACCTCAAGATCCTGAGAAACGAGAGTGTTGGGAAATTGGATCAGGACCCAATCCATGTGACTTTGCGCCCTTACGAGATCTACTGGGTCGAGGTTGGCCAGTAGGAGGCTGAAGAAGAGCGAACCGCGCTGCGGGACGGCAGTTCGGTGCCCTCGGTGCCGCCATTCCCGGGCTTGCGGGGCTTTCGGAGTGAACTCAGGGACATTCCAGATCCTGGCTACGGCGCGGGGTATATCTACGACGTGGAGCTGGGGCCATTGCATCTACTGAAATCCGAGGTTCTTGAACCCAACGATCCTGAGACTACCTGGATGTTGAACTATCTCGAAGACCGGTTCTTCCTGGACTCACTCCATCCTCCGGGCCAGGCGATGGTGCCCATGGACGAGTTGAGCACCGACTGGTTCAATCAAGGCGGGTTTGCAAAACTCCAGCCCTACTATCTGCACTATCAGGACGCCTACCTGCGGCGCGATGAGATCCCACAATTCCTACGCGGCTTTTACAACACCCTGGCGTCCTCCTCCGACCCACATACGCTTACTTTCCGGGAATCGATGGATGAAGGGCAGCCGCACAAAACGCATGAAGAGGGATGGTTCTTTCAGCAGCTTCGGTTCATGTTGGCAATGGAAAGAGGAAACAGCTTGTACCTGGCGTGGGGAACGCCCCGCGCGTGGTTGGAACACGGCAAACGCATATCGGTGAACCGCGCCGCGACCTATTTCGGGGAACTCTCCTACAGCGTTGAGTCTTCGAGTGACCAAGCCCGAATCGAAGCCTTGGTGAAGCCTCCGCGCCGCAACCCGCCGGAGGGCTTGTACCTCCGCCTGCGGCATCCCAAACAAAGCCTCATGAAGCGCGTGACGGTGGGTGGACGGGTGTGGAAGGGGTTTGAGGCGGACAAGGAATGGATCAAGCTGCCGGCCAACTCGCATGAACTCAAGATTGTCGCGTACTACTGAAGTAAGCGGAATTGGGGCGTGAGTGACGGCTCGTGGGGCGGTTCAGTATTTCAGCTTGCCACAAACGTTTCAGGCGAGACAGAGTGACCTTTCCTCTCCAATATTGTCCGGACGGCTGGCAGAGGCTGGAACGGCTCCGCGAACTTTACGAACAGCGCCCGCAGGACAGAATTTACGCCCGCATGGAATTGCCCACGGAGGCCTTGCGGCAGTTCGGCAAGCGGCATCCTGACGGGCCAACGGATTGTCCCGATTTGAACAAACGCGTCGCCTTCTGGGATGCCTTTTTCGCAGAGCGCCTCGCGGTGCGCGACGACTCTGTTCCCGCTGCGTACCTGAGCGAGCTTGATCAGGGTCTATACGGCGGGATGGTGGGGGGTGAGGTGCGATTCATGGCCCACCCCGAGAATGGCTTTATCTCGTCCATGGTTCCACCTATTTTCACGAACTGGTCTGATATCGTGAAGCTCACGATCGACCACCAGAACCGTTGGCACCAGTTCTACCTCCGCGAATTGGAAACTTTCCGGCGCGGGGCCGAGGGAAAGTTTGGCATCAGTCATTTCATTCTGATCGATAGTCTCAATTTTGTATTCGAGCTCTTTGGAGGTTCGCGAACTTATCTGGAATTGCTCGACAACCCGGAGCACGTCCGGCAGGCGGTGGCTTTTGCTTATCAGCTCAACCTGGATGTGCAGCGAACGTTCTTCGAGGCAATCCCCCTGCTTGCCGGGGGGACGTGCAGCATCATGATGGAATGGGTCCCGGGGCGAATTGTGTGTGAGAGCGTCGACCCCTTCCATATGACTTCGGTTGAATACTTCGAGAAGTGGGGTAGAGAGCCGGCGGAGAGGATGCTCACCGCCTTTGATGGTGGGGTCGTCCACATCCATGGCAACGGCCGCCACCTGCTCGAAGCAGTATCGACGCTGCGTGGCCTCAAGGCCATCTTGCTGGGCGATGACAAGGACTTCCCCGCTGCTTTTTCGGCGGTCAATGCGCTCAAGGCCCCCACTGGCGACATGCCGTTGGTCGTGCAAGTTGGCTTCCAGGATTTCCAGGCGGCGCTTGCGTCCCGTCATCTGCCGGGCGGCATTCTGTACAAGGTTGTAGGTGTTCCCGACCGAGACACCGCGAATCGTGTGATGGATGGCGTCCGCGCTTACCGCGTGTGATTCGGAATAGGGATCGTGGTGGAGCCGCTGAGGCGGGGTTGGCTTGTCGCGGGCTGCTTGGGTGGGGAATGCGTTGGTAGTTGGCAGGAGGCTTTTGAACTCGCGTGACCAGCTTGGGTAGCTGGTTACAACGCGAAGGTGGCTGCTTATTCCTAAGACCAGGAAGCGAGGAGTTGTCATGAAGAGAATATTCCCTTATCGGGCGGTGTTAGTGGCTGCTTTTCTCGGATCGGTCGCCTTGTTTCTGGTTCGCGAGGGCATATTGAAAGGTGCGGACCAGACGATCTATGAAGCAAACATGCAGATCGCCATCGAATGGAAGGGCGTGCATCCTGTCGGCCAGATCGTTGTATCCGACGGCGCTTTGGATAAATTGCAGGTCGTGCGAGGCCAAGGCGAGACCCAGGGATCAGACCGGTTCAGCGGCCAGCAAGGCGGGTCCTTGCGGCTGGGGCTTCAAATCAAAGGGACAGGGGTGCAGTACGGCAAAGGTGGGACGATTGTCACGGTGGCGGACAAGGAACACCCCTTCAGCTTCTTTCTGCGGGACGTCAACAAGGACTTCCCAATTTACATTCCGGCATACGGAGTGATCGTCACCACGGCGGACGACCAGCGAACCTACGACGAGATCGCGCGGGCGGTCCACGCCAGGGCCTCCCGAACGAAACTGCAGCAGATCGAGACCGAACCGGAGGAAACCTTCGCGGACGCCGCCGCGAACACGCGAGAGTTGCAGGTTCCCACCTGGCTCGGCTTGGGCCGTGACATGCGCATCTTCGAGGTTGACACCCGCCTGGAATCGATTCAGCCGCGGGATCACGGTTATGAGGTCACTTTGCCGGAAGGGGGGAAAGAGCCGGTTCGATACAGCATGATGATGGGCCGGGGTTGGGGCCCGGTTGACAAGATCACCCGGCGCCTGGATGAAGGTGAGTTGCCGATTCTGCGGGGGACTTTAGTGGACGACGACCTCACCTATGAACTGACAACCTTTGTGACTTTGGAATCGACTCCCTTGACGGCGCAAAACGTACAGGGCACGCATTATCTGGTGGCGGACGGGCACGGCATCGGTTACATGTTCACCAAGGAACAGCAGGCTCAATACGACTCCTTGCTGCCGGGAGAAATGAACAAAGCAGAGGAGACCGTACTTTGCATGCGCGTCGTCGCCGTCAACACGGCTTCCGTTCCCCGCTATGCCTTCTTCCGAAACGTGTCGCCAAACCTCGGATCGGCGGCCTGGGGCGGCAAGGCGCCATGGTCATTTGACGGCACGAAGGGTTTCGGATTGTCCCAGAGTGGCCGGGTCTTCTCGGTGTCCAGACTGAATGGTAAACCCTTGGCGGCCGAAGAAGTTGCCATCGAACTGCAACCGGGGGAGACGGCGACCCTGGAAATCAACCTGCTTCACCGTCCCATTCCTGCCGAGCGCGCGGCCAGACTGGCAGCGATAAGTTTTGAAGACCGTTTCACACAGGCCCACCGGTACTGGCAAGAAAAGCTGGCCGCCGCGACCCAGATCGACTTACCCGAGAAGCGAATCACGGAGATGATCCGCGCGGGCTTGCTTCACTTGGATCTGGTGGCCTACGGGCAGGAACCCCATGGCACACTGGTGCCGACCATCGGCATCTACACGGCCATTGGTTCCGAGAGCTCGCCGATTATCCAATTCATGGATTCCATGGGATGGCATAACGAGGCCCGCCGCGCCCTGACGTATTTTCTGGACAAGCAGCATGAGGATGGGTTCATGCAGAACTTCGGCGGCTACATGCTGGAAACCGGCGCGGCGCTGTGGAGCATGGGCGAGCACTATCGGTACACCCGCGATGACGAATGGGTGAAGCAGATCGAACCCAAACTGCTCAAGGCGTGCGAATTCATGCTGAAGTGGCGCCAGCGCAACCAACGCGATGACTTGCAGGGCAAGGGCTACGGCCTGATGGAGGGGAAGGTTGCAGACCCCGAGGATCCCTTCCATTCGTTCATGCTGAATGGATACTCCTACCTGGGCATGAACCGGGTGGCCGAGATGCTGCAGAACGTAGACCCCGCGGCGGCGCGGAAATGGCAAGGCGAGGCGGAAGCTTTCAAAGCCGACATCCGCAAGGCTTTCGCGGAGTCCATGGCCAAGTCGCCGGTGGTCCCTCTCGGAGACGGCACTTGGTGCCCCACGGCTCCTCCCTGGGTGGAGTACCGTGGCCCGCTTTCTCTCTTCGCGGATGGCGGCAAGTGGTTCACCCACGGCTCCGTGGTGTCGCGCGATTCACTATTGGGGCCCCTTTACTTGGCCTTCCAGGAGGTTCTGGACCCGAAGGAGCCGGCCACGGATTTCTTGCTGAGCTTCCACAGCGAGTTGATGACTCAGCGCAATGTGGCCTTCGCTCAACCTTATTATAGCCGGCACCCGGTGACTCACCTGCGCCGAGGCGAGGTCAAGCCCTTCCTGAAGGCCTATTACAACACCGTCGCCTCCCTGGCCGACCGGCAAACCTATACCTTCTGGGAGCACTACTTTCATGCCAGTCCTCATAAGACGCATGAGGAGGCATGGTTTCTGATGCAGACGCGCTGGATGCTCTGGATGGAGCAAGGCAACGCGCTCAAGCTGCTCGCGGGCGTGCCGCGCGCTTACTTCGAAGACGGCAAGCACATCGAGATCAAGCGAGCAGCCAGCTACTTTGGCCCGGTTTCCCTGAAGACTGAATCGAGGCTGAGCGACGGCCGAATTGTGGCCACGGTGGAATGTGGACTGGACCGAGGGCTCAAGCGCGTGGAACTGCATCTGCCGCACCCGCAAGGCCGCAGGCCGACTTCGGTGACCGGCGGTAAGTACAACCCCGATACGGAGACGGTCACGGTCGAGCCATTCAACGGACGCGCCGAAGTCGTTCTGGCCTTCGGGGAGAAGTAACCAAAACTGAGACATTTCTCGGACTCTGCGTACGCTGCGAAACGGAAAAGGAGGAAACGTAATGCGAGTACTAGCGGTTGGAGCACACCCTGATGATCTGGAATTGCTCTGTGGCGGAACCCTGGCGAAGTATGCCGCGCAAGGTCACCACGTAACCATGGCGGTGGCCACCAATGGCGAAGTCGGTTCGATGACGCTGCCGAAGGAAGAGATCGCCGCCGTGCGCAAGGCGGAGGCCGCGGCGGCGGCGGCTGTCATCGGAGCGGATTTCGTCTGGATGGGCTATCCGGACGAGTTTCTCTTTTCACGGGAGGAGACCCGGCTGGCGTTTATCAACCTGATGCGGCGGGCGCGCCCTGATGTCGTCATTGCGCACTCTCCTACGGATTATCATCCTGACCATCGCAACTCCGGTCAGATGTGTTGGGACATTCGCGTCATGACCACCGTCCCGAATATCAAGACCGAATACCCCGTGTGCGCAACCATCCCCGAGATTTTTTACATGGACACGATCGCCGGCATCAGTTTTCAGCCGGAGCAGTATGTGGACATCAGCGAGAGCTTTGAGGCGAAACGGAAGATGTTGGCCAGTCACAAAAGCCAGGGGGGCTGGCTGGAAGCTCAGTACGGGATGACCTATCTCGAGTTCATGGAACATGTGGCGCGCTTCCGGGGCTTGCAGTGCGGGGTGCGATACGCGGAGTGTTTCCAGTCTTCAACCACCTTCCCGCGGTGGTGCAAGCCCAGCTTGCTGCCCTAAGCAAACATTGGTTTGGATGGTTGGAGTTGACATGACCCACGGCATCTTGCTCGCCCTTGCGGCAGGGCTCGTCTATGGCTTCCTCGGGGTGAGTTAGGACATCGCGCCGAAGCGGCATTACCAGATCTGGGACGTCCTTGATGCGCCTCTGGTGCCCCTGGTTTTCAGGGTGCAACTCCGCCGCAGTCCGCAGATATGCAAGCGCCGAGGCTAGTGTCCGCAACGCAATATACCGGTGCAAACCAGACATGGGCGTGACAAAATCGGCTCAAGATGAAGACCGCTCTTTGGGCAAACCGACGGCACAGGCTGTGGCTCCGAGCTTTGCTAATCGTCCCTTCGCTCTCGTTCATCATTGCTCCGGAAGCATGGGCGCGGAACGGCCCGCTACGCACGCCTTCGCTGCGGCTAGCTGCCGGGGCGCAGACAGAAGGGGCACAAACCGCCCGCACTCCTTCCCGGACGCTCGGAGGTCGAATTGAGGATGCGCTGGCGAAGGGGAATCCAGACACCGCCCGGACGCTCGTGCCGAAGTTCCTCGCGGAGCCCGGCGTGACGGCTGACAATCTTTTGCGCATTGGCGCAAACCTCGCCCAACACGAATTGTACTCGGAAGCAGCAGACGTATTCGGGCGCTGCGTAAAGGATCACCCCGAACTGTTTGAAGGCTACTACAACCTCGCCCTGGCAGAACTGGCCCTCAGGAAGTATCCCGCGGCGCTTGCCACCCTTCAGAAACCCCCGCGAACCTCGCGGCCCAAAGAAGTGGCACGCACGTATCTGCGGGGTAAGATCGAGTTGGCGCTCGGCCAGGACGCCCAGGCTGAACAGGACCTATCCGCCGCGTTTGCCGCTGCACCCCAAGAGGGAAACTACGCCCTGGACCTCGGCCTCGCGTACATCCATCCGCGCGCGCAAGTACCAGCCAGCCGCGGAGGTCTTCCAGAAAGGCGGCAGCTTCCAGAAGGACTCCCCTTTCCTCCTGCTCGGACTCAGTTTGGCGCAATACCTTGGAGGGCAGAACGCCGAGTCGATTAAAACCTGCCACACCGTGCTCGGTCTCCAGCCCGATTTCTCACCCGCGCGAGTCTTGCTGGCCTTCACTCTCTATATGCAAGGCAGCGTCGACGAGGCAGCGCAGGTCGCCGCCCAAGGATTACATGACCCGAACCCATTTCCGTACCTCTACTACGTTCACGCCGTTGCCCTTCTGAAACTGGAATCCAAGGACTACGACAGCATTCTGAAGGACCTCACGTTTGCGGAGCGGTAGATCCCTGCGTGCAGCCTGTGCTACCTGGCTCAAAGCAAGGCCCACCAAAAGATGGGCGAACGCGATGCCGCCACCGCCGATTTGGAAAAAGCGGTGGACTTGGATCCGTCCCTCGCGGAAGCCTGGTATCGCCTCGCCTCGCTTTGCGAGCAGGAGGAACGCCCTGCCGACGCCCACCAGGCGCGCCGCCGGTTTAAGGAACTAAAGGAAAACAAGGCCAATCGCGAGACCGAAATGTTTCGCGACGTGTTCCTGAAGACCCTGGGTGTTGAGGGCCCACCGTAAGGTGCGCCCTCAACGAACCTGTGCTTGCCCTTGCCACTCACCACCTGTGCCTGTCAAAAACTCGGTCCGGATTGAAATCATGGTGCTTCCGCCATCCAGTGTTGCTACGTTGCGATAGGGAAGCGAATCGTCCATATTGACCAACATGGCCGAGTCGAAGAACCGCGTGACATTTCACAGCGCCAAAAAAAGCATCGTCGAGGCGAAGATCGCCCTGAACGTCAGCCGCCTGGTGGCTAATCCCGCCTGCATGGCCGGAGTCCGTACCCCGCGTCCGAATTTCAACGCTCTCTGGGGCCTGATGAAGTTGAAATAACAAGTGGAGCAGGACCGGAGCGCAGGTCAAAGGACTCCTTGCGGGCCATCGAGGGCTAGCCTGATTACTCCGAGCCATAGATATTACTACTGCGTTAAGCATATGTTGAGCTTCCCATCGGATCGGCATACACTGCGAGGCATGGGTTAACAAACCCTGCAAGCTTGCGCTGATCCCTGGGAATAATTCTTGAGGAAACTCTTGGCTCCGATGGGGCGATCGGAACGACGCCCGCGCGGGGCGCTCTAGGTGCAGGGGCTGCTGTTGGACGGAGAGTTGAGCCCTCAGCCGGTGTTAGCCGATATCGCCTAAGGCAACCACACGGACTTTCACAAGGTGCTGAGTTTTCCGCCTGCGATCCGCGTTGACCATAGGTTTTATTCCTAACTGCAAATGGGAGGAAAAATGAATCGCCTCGCGCATTTCATTCTTACCGCATTCCTTTTCGTTTCATCTGTCTGGGTGTTTGGGGTCACCAAGGCTCTGGCGCAATCGCCGGTCGCGCCCAGTTTCCGTCGGTTGGAGTTGGGGGAGGTGATGCCATCAGGTTGGATCAAGGCACAGATGGAGCGAGACCTTCGTGAAGGCTTCGCTGGACATCTCGACGAGTTGGCCCCCGAGGTGCAGAGTGACATCTTCGTAAGCGGCCGGAATACACCCGCAAAGCCGAACGTCACCGCGGCCGGCGGAGAAGAATCTTGGTGGAACGGGGAGTCCGAGGGCAACTGGCGGACCGGCTACATCATGATGGCTTATCTCTCCGGCGACGAGGAGGCCAAACGAAATGCCGATGTTTACGTCGCGCACATTTTGCAGGCCCAGGATAAGGATGGCTACATCGGGATCTGCGGTCCGCAACTTCGCTTCTCGACCAGCCCATTGAACGGTGAGTTGTGGACCCAAGCCTGCATTTTACGTGGGCTCCTCGCTTATTACGAATTGACAGGGAAGGCCCTGATCCCTTGATAACTGA
>PMYF01000392.1:0-140 GCA_003171295.1 Acidobacteriota bacterium
TGTGTATGAAAACAAAGGGATGGCGACAAAATGTACACATATAAATACGGCTTTTTACACGAAAATACACCAATTTCGCGATAATGGACGACAAACGATCGGGCTTTTTGGCAGAACATGTACAGATTACGCGATAAATC
>PMYF01000392.1:150-1513 GCA_003171295.1 Acidobacteriota bacterium
GCGAAGGGTCGGCACACGCTGATGTAGCGCCGACCTTTAAAGGTCGGCGCTACAATAATTGCCGCGGCCTTCCGAACAATATGATAAGCAAAGAGAGATAGTGATGGCGTCAAGATAAGGGAGTACAGGATGTCTCAAAATCGCGTTGTCGGTTCACCGGCAGCGGCGAGCGAGGTTGACGGAGCGGCCGGGCTCCTCCGTTTGGCAAGTCTGGGGGAGGAGTTGGGGGCCCAGTACATCGCTGATGACGGGCGCGGCTTGGCGGCCCGCGTATCGGAAGGCCGTTTTTACCTTGCCTGCATCGGCCAGTTCAAGCGCGGCAAGTCCACCCTCATCAATGCGCTGATCGGTGAATCGGTTCTCCCGGTTGGCTTTATTCCCGTAACCGCAGTTCCCACCGTGATCCGATACGGCGCGCACAAGAAGGCCCGCATCCAGTTCCGGGAGGGCGCATGGCAGCAGATTGACGCTGCAGATCTCGATCAGTACGTTTCAGAAGAATACAATCCGGAAAACACAAAGGGAGTCGTCGGCGCGGAAGTATTTGTGCCCAGCCGATTGCTGTCAACCGGCATGTGCCTGGTTGATACGCCGGGGTTAGGCTCGGTGTTCATGGGCAATACGGCAGCCACTCAGGCTTTTATTCCCCATATCGATGCTGCGCTCGTTGTGGTTGGCGCCGACCCTCCCCTGGCAGGCGAGGAACTGACGCTGGTCGAGGCCGTGGGGCGGCAGGTTCAGAATCTTATCCTAGTGCTAAACAAGGCCGACCGGGCCACCGAGCCAGAAAAAGCGGCTGCCGTTCGTTTCACCCAACAGGTGCTGGAGAAACGGTTGCGCAATTGCGTGGGACCGGTCTTCGAAGTCAGCGCCGCGGAACGCCTCGAAAACCGGGGGCCGGAGCGGGACTGGGGAAAACTGCTTGCGGCGCTTGAGCACCTGATTCAAGGCTCCAGCCGTCAACTCATCCAGGAGGCCTGCGACCGGGGAGTCGAGCGCCTGAGCGAGCAACTGCTGGCCATCCTCAGCGAGGAACGCGAGGCGCTCGAGCGGCCCATCGAAGAATCCGAGCGACGAATCGCCACGATGAAGGAGACCATCACTGAGGCGGAACGCTCGATGCGCGAAGTCGAGTTTCTCTGGATGGCCGAGCAGCGGCATCTCTCCGACCTNNGCCGCGCCGGATGGGCCCATCGTATCGGCGCGCCATCATGCGCGAGGCCCAGGAAATTGCGCGGCGGCACGTTTTGCCGTGGCTCGAGACTGAGCAAGAGGAGGGAGAAAAGGAATATCGACGGGTTGCCAGTCGTTTTGTGCAGATGGCGAACGACTTTCTGAAGAAACTTGCCGACGCGGGCATTCG
>PMYF01000392.1:1562-12673 GCA_003171295.1 Acidobacteriota bacterium
GTGATCGAGCGAGATGGGCGGGAATTCCTGGGCCGGCTACTCGAAGTCAATTGCTCCCGGGTGCAGAACGACGTCCTCAATCGGGTGCAAGAAAGTCGCGGCCGGTTGGAAGTAGAGATCCGGAAGTTGCTGCACGAAATCAGCCGCATCGCGGTCGAGGCCCTGACCCATGCGCGAGAAGCACGAGCCGCGGGATCTGCCGCTGTGGAAGCCGCAGGCGCGCGGCTGGACCGCTTGGAACGGGAAATTGCTGATCTCCACACGCTGCCATGAAAATAGCTACTCGCGCTACGTGGAACGGCCAAGGCACGGTCACCACCGCGCAGGCGGGGGTCCACGAAAACCTGGATTCCCGCCTGCGGGGAATGACGCAGGTCTCCTGCCTCACGGGGCGGCCCTCGAAAGGGGCTCGTCGTCGCCGGGTAGCTCCGAGACCAGTTCTTTCAAAGGGGACGGACGCTGATATCGCCCCCGGCGGAGTGCAATCGCAGCAGTTCGCCTCCCTTGCCCAAGGTTCCGCGCAGGTTGGATTCCGAGACCTTGCCGGTGATCGTCAGGGGCAGGTCCGAGTGTACGTCTCCGCCACCGGCGGAGGCTTCCACGTCCAGGCCGACGGCCGGGTCGACCGCCACGCGAATCTCCCCGCCGGAAGTCTCGACTTCACCGCCCGAGGCGTTACCTCGCACCAAGCTTACCTCGATGTCACCACCCGCGGAGTGGATCTCCACGCGCCCGCTGACGCTCGCGGCGCGGATATCCCCGCCGGAGGTGCGCAGGCGCAGGTCCCCGCTCAATTGCCGGACCCGCATGTCGCCCCCGGAAGTCTCCCCATCCAGGTTTCCCTTCATGTCGGAAACGTCCACGTTCCCGCCGGAAGTTTTCACGCGAAAGGTCCCTTCCAGCTCGGAAACGTTCACGTCGCCCCCGCCGGTCTTAAGCTCGAGGCTGGTTTGGCGGGGCACCTGGATTTCAAACCGCAAGGAAACGTGGCTGTACCACAAGGGCGCATTGCTGGGGCGATGGGCAGCGATGCGCACCGCATGCGGTTCCTCGTCGAACCGAAACTCAAAGGCTTTTTCGAGGTCGCTGAGATTCGAGGTGACGACCACCCTCGCGCCCGGCTCGGATGTGCCGCGCACGCGTACGTCTCCACCGCTGGTGTCCAAATAGAGGGTCCCACCGGGCTGGAGTTTCAGGGTTCTCTCGATACGCGTGCTGGCCTGCGCGATACCCGCCAGGCTCAGCAGCAGGCCCAAAGTGAAAAGCATCGATAAGTGCCTTTGTTTCATGCCGGTTACTCCTTCCCCAGAGGCGCTGAGGGACGCTGTTGAAAGGAGGTAGCGGCGATTTCACATCGCCACATCTCCTGTGTTTTCAATGCCAGACTGGCGACGTGAAGTCGCCGCTACAAATTCTTCTGCAACCGCCTAGGGAGGGCCTTTCCGGTCCTTACAGCGCGCGGATATGAATCGACCCACCGCTGGTACGCAGGCGCAGCGCTTCTCCGCCTGAACCAAGCGACCCATGCAGGCTGGAATGCGAGATTGTGCCTACGACGCGCACGGGCAAGTCGCTCGAGACCGAGCCGCCGGAGGTTGCGGCGTCGACAGCCAAATTGGCGGAGTGGTCAATGGCCACCTCGATCGAACCGCCGGAGGTTTCCAGTTCTCCGCCGTGCTTATTGCCGCGGCTGTAAGTGGCTCGAATCGGGCCGCCGGAAGTTTTTGCCTCCAGGTAGCCAGTCACCCGCTCGACGTGAATGCTGCCGCCGCTGGTGTGGGCCTGCAGGTTGCCCTCGATCGCTTCCGCGTCGATCCCGCCCCCGGAGGTTTCCACGCGCGCATCTCCCGTCACTTCCCGGATATGAATCGAGCCCCCGGAGGTGTGCGCCACCAGGTTTCCGTTCAGCCCGGTGACCTCAATGGATCCGCCCGAGGTTTTCAGGTTGGACTCGCCGCGCAGGCCGGAGAGCTTGACACTCCCCCCGCCGGTGCGAATCTGCGTGCGCGCCTCCGCCGGAACTTCGACTTCAAAGTGCAGAGAGACGCCGTGCGACCAGCCGCGATCCTGTTTGCGCCGAGCCGTCACCCGCGCCAACCCTGCGCCGGAGTCGAAGTTAAAATCAAACTCACTGTTCAGATCGTTCCGGTCCGAAGTGATGACCACGTGGGCGCCCGACCGCGAAGTGCCGGTCACGGAAACGCTTCCCGCGTCCGATTCCAGAATGAACTGGCCCTTGGGTTGGAGTTCCAGGTTCTTCTCAATGCGAGACTCCGCCGCTGCCGGCCNNGTTGAATTCTTGCGGCGGCCGGAGTTCCCGTGCCAGATGCCAGACCGATGCACCGGAGCTCATGGCGCCGCCTCTCGAAACCGACCCTCCTCCAGAATGCCTTCATGATCTATAACGTTAGACGGGTGTCGCGAGTTCCGGATAGCAGGAGCCCCGCCGCTGCAAGGCCTTCCTGATTATTCCTGTGCCCCGCGCCTTAGCAATCCTCAATACACGCTGCTGTACACGTACACGCCGCCCATGCGAACGCGCACCTGGATGTCCTGGTTGCCGTCAGAATTCCAGAACACAATCTTCCGCCCGAGGCCGGCGCTGTCTTCGCCGTGCAGGTCGCTCTGCACGTAGCCCAGAATGGACCGCGCGTTGAGCGAGCGCAGGAGATAGATCGAGGGGACGTTGATTTCCACGTCGCCGTAGTTGACGTGAATGTCCTGCTTGCCCACCAGGCCGCTGATGCGCACGTCGCCGTCCACGCATTTCAAAACAAGGTTGGCGTCAAAAGGCATGTGGATGCGGAAGTTCACGGAGAGCTTCGATTCGCCGCGAAACGGCCGCCACAAGCGGCGCGGAGGATAGAGGGTGCGCAGCAGAACCTTTTTGTCCTGTCCCTCCAGAGCCACTTGCACCCGGTCGTACAGCGGCTGGGCTTTTTGCTTGTCCTTTGCTTCCACCACCTTCTCGGCGGCGATCTCCAGACGCGGCTCGTCCCAGCCTTCCACCTGGAGGTTGCCCATGCGCGTGTCAATCGTGAGCGTACCAAAGGAAAACATGCGCACGGAATAATGAAAGTCTTGGCTGAACTCTTCGGCGCGCAGGGAGACCGCGGGAAACAGCAGCCACACCGAAAGCAGGCAGAGATGCAAGGCGAGGTAGCGGGATTTCGCCTGGACGCTCACACCCCGATGGTACTTCCGGAAAAAAGACGGCGTCAATCGTGAAGGGTGGGGAAACAATCACCGAAGATCCTTTTCACCGCAGAGACGCGGAGGCGCAGCGATTTGAAAACAAAAGGCCCTCTCTCTGCGTCTCGCCGCCTCTGCGGTGGAGACAGCCATTTTTTCACAGCTTCGAGAGGGGTCGGAAAGGGATGCCCCCACAGGAGCTTCAAGCCCCGTAGGGGGATACATCTGGCAGCCCGAGTTCCACTCCACGCTGAGCCATTATCCTTGAACCGTCGGGAGGAAAATCTTGGCTAATCCGAGCCTGCTTTCCAGCCGATTAGACTCAGAGAGTTGTTATGGACATGACCACATGCCAGAAAGGCTGCCCAGCTCGCTCAAGGAACAGAATCTGGGGCTACCTTTGTGCATTTTTCGGACTATCCACCGGGGCCAGGGCGCAGACCGATATCTCCCAGCCCAACCTCGAGCAACTATTGGAAATCGAGGTAACGAGTGTGTCCAGAAAGGAACAAGAATTGTCTCGGGTTGCCACGGCGATTTTTGTGATCACTCAGGAGGACATCCGCCACTCCGGTGCCAGGAACGTCCCGGACCTGCTGCGTCTGGTGCCCGGCCTGAACGTGGCCGAGATCGACTCCAACACTTGGGCCAGAAGCGCGCGAGGGTTCAACACACCTATGTCAACGAACTGCTGGTGATGATTGACGGGCGGAGTGTCTACAACCCTGCCTTCGGAGGCGTCTTCCGGGATTTGCAGGACGTTCGGCTTGGAGGCATGGAGCGAATCGAAGTGATCCGTGGCCCGGGCGCCGCAATTGGGGCTCCAACGCGATGAATGGGGTCGTCAATATCATCACCAAAAGCATCAAGGCCACTCGCGGCAGCCTCCTCAAGGTGGGAAGCGGGTCCGAGACAACCGCGCGAGGGCTTGTCCAATATGGCGGCAAGCTTCGTGGACACGGTTTCTATCGAGTCTTCGGACAATACTCCATTGAGAGCAGCTTGTTCCTCCCTTCCGGCCAGCGCGGGGGAGACGCATGGTACATGCCGCACGGCGGGTTCCGGTCGGACTGGGANNGCCCAAACCTCAAGACCGGCACCTGGTGAGTGCCCTACCGCCACGGTGCGGACGCGTGAGTTGCCCAGTCGGCTGGGGTGTATTCCGAGGCAGTTCAGGATTGAAGAGTTGGAAGAGGGTGCTTCACGACGGCGTGCGGCCGGCATGGACGCAAGAATCCCATGATAGGACTTGGCAGGTGCTCATGGACAGGCGGTGCGAACGCTGTGCTCCAGCTCTGCGGGGAGGGAAGTATCTTGGTCGGCCTGGATTCGCGGATTCGCTGTCGCTCTCTGGCCGGTCGTTTTGTTCTCCTCGGCTGGATCGGCATGAGCCTCCTGGCCGCCGTCTCAGCGGCTGCTCAGGGTCCCGGCGAATATCAGGTCAAGGCCGCCTTTATCTACAACTTCGTGAAATTTGTAGAGTGGCCTGCCGGAAATCCCGACGGTATCCCCCTCCCCCTGACGGTGTGTGTGATAGGTGACGATCCTTTCGATAACGCCCTCGATGTCGCAGTGCGAGGCAAAAGCTTTAATGGCAGGGAGTTTCAGGTTCGCCACGTCGCAGACGTTCAAGAGGCGAGAAGTTGCAGCGTTCTTTTCATTAGCACGTCGGAACGAGCGAGGGTGCGATCGCTCCTCGAGGGTTTAAAGGGAACCAGCGTCCTGACCGTAGGGGACACCCCGGGCTATGCCAAACAGGGGTGCATGATCAATTTTCTCATGGAAGGCAACAAGGTACGCTTTGAGATCAATGCGGGCGCGGCCAGTTTGGCGAATTTGAAAATCAGCTCCAAGCTTCTTAGTCTGGCGAAGATTGTGTGGGAGTGAGGCAGCGTTCTGAATCATGAAGTGGCGAGCCGGCGCCCCCGCGTGCCAGCGAGATCGAGTCGAAACCCCGGGAATCCCATAAGAGGGCTGTTCGGCAGATGCAGGAAGGCTGAAGGAAGGTTGCGGATAACCAATGCTCACGAACTGGAATCTCTCTCTCAAACACAAACTCCAAGTCATTATCATGGTCACGGTTGGGGCCGCGCTGGTCCTGGCGTCCGCTGCATTTATCACGTACGACCTCATCGCTTTCGGCAGCTCGATGCGGGGCGACCTGGAAACGCTCGCAGAGATTCTCGGGTCGAACAGCATTGCCGCGCTAACCTTCGGCGATCAGAAAGCTGCCAATGAACTCCTCTCGGGACTAAAGGCCAACCGGCACATCATGACGGCCCACCTCTATGCGGCTGACGGCAAGCCCTTCGCCCGCTATCGGCGGGCCGGCCTGAGCCAAGAACCTACGGTCTCCCCGGCTGAGCCCGATGGAAGCAGGTTCAGCTATGACCGGCTGGCCCTGTTTCGTCGGATTCTGCTCTACGATCAGCCCGTCGGAACGGTTTATTTGGAGTCGGATCTGAAGGGAATCCAGGCGCGCCTCACACGCTTTGCCGGCATTGGCGCTATCGTTCTGCTGGGGAGTTTGCTATTCGCTTTCCTGCTGTCCTCCCAATTGCAGGGGGTTATCTCCAAGCCCATTCTGCAACTTGCCGCCACCGCGCGGATTGTCTCCGCGGAGAAGGACTATAGCGTTCGCGCGGTCAAGCGGAGCGATGACGAAGTGGGGCGGCTGATCGACGGATTCAATGAAATGCTGACCCAGATCCAGCAGCGCGACGAAGAACTGCAAAGACACCGGGACCACCTGGAGGAACAGGTTTTGGCACGCACCGCCGAACTGACCCAAACCAACACCCAGTTGGTCGAAGCCAAGGACAAGGCCGAGGCAGCCAATCGCGCCAAGAGTCAGTTCCTGGCCAATATGAGCCATGAGATCCGGACTCCCATGAACGGAGTGATCGGGATGACGGAACTCGCGCTGGACACGGAGCTCACGCGGGAACAACGCGAGTACCTCAATTGGGTCAATATTTCCGCCGAGTCGTTGATGGAAGTGATCAACGATATTCTGGACTTTTCCAAGATTGAGGCGAGAAAACTCGAGTTGGACCAGCACGCCTTCAATCTGGAAAGTTGTCTGGATGACACCCTCAAGTCGCTTGCGGTGCGGGCTCACCAGAAGGGATTGGAACTGGGCGGCCACGTCTTGCCGCACGTTCCTGTTGACCTGACGGGAGACCCCGCTCGTCTGCGACAAATCCTGGTTAACCTGGTTGGGAACGCCATCAAGTTCACTGAACACGGGGAAGTCATGGCCACGGTCGCGGAGGAATACCGGGATGAAGGCGGCGTAACCTTGCACTTCGTGGTCGCGGATACGGGCATCGGGGTCCCCAAGGATAAGCAGGGCATGATTTTCGAAGCCTTCACGCAGGCGGACGGCTCAGCCGCGCGCCGATTCGGTGGGACGGGCCTGGGGCTCGCTATCTCCTCCCAACCCGTCGAGATGATGGGCGGCCGTATCTGGGTGGAGAGCGAAGAGGGCCACGGGAGCAAGTTCCATTTCACGGCACGATTCGCTTTGCCCAAGAATCCCCCCCCCAAGTCACCTGCGCCGCTCGAAGCGCGCTTGCAGGACCTTCACGTGCTCGTGGTTGACGATAATGCTACGAACCGGTTCATTCTCGGCGAATTGCTGAACCGGTGGGGCTGCAAACCGGTATTCGCAGAGAGTGGGGAAGCGGCGTTGTTAACGCTGGGGCGGGCCGCGAAAACGGGAGAAACGTTCTCTCTTATTCTGACGGACGCCCAGATGCCCGGCATGGATGGCTTCGCTTTGGTAGAGCAGATCCAGCGCCACCCGGAGTTTGCCCATCCTACGATCATGATGCTTACCTCGACGGATCAGCATCGCGATGCGGCGCGCTGCCGAAAATTGGCTGTGGCGGCATACCTTGTCAAGCCGATCCGGGCGCAGGAATTGCGCGATGCTATGCTGGCCGTAATCGGTTCAAAGACTCTGGAAACGACCCCGCCGGAACGGGTGAAACGTCCTGATCGGGCGGAGGACCAGAAGTTCCACGCAGGGCTTTGTATCCTGCTGGCTGAGGACAATCCCGCCAACCAGTACTTTGCCCTGCGCCTGCTTCAAAAACGAGGGCATGCGGTGGTTCTGGCGTGCAACGGGCGTGAGGCGCTAGACGCAATCGAGAAGCATCACTTTGACCTGGTTTTGATGGATGTGCAGATGCCCGAAATGGACGGCTTCGAGGCCACGGCAGCAATCCGGGAAAAGGAGCGGGCTACCGGTACTCATCTGCCCATTGTGGCCATGACCGCCCATGCCATGGCCGGTGACCGGGAGAAATGCTTGGCCGCCGGAATGGACAACTATGTCTCGAAGCCCATCAGAAACAAGGACTTGTTCGAGGCGATTAAGGCCTTTTACCCAGCCCAAGAGTCATCCGGCACGGAGGATGGGGGCAATAACGCGGAACCCGGAGTCCTGGATAAGTCGGGGCTGCTGGCCAGGATCGAAGGTGATGAGGAACTCCTGAGAACTCTCGTTGATACATTTCTGGAAATTAGCCCGGAAAGCATGGATAAGATTCGCGAGGCCATTGCAGGTGGGGATCCCAGAACTGTTGAACGTGCCACCCATTACCTCAAAGGGTCGCTGGGTACGCTCTCTGCCTCAAACGCTTTTCGAACCGCCGCCGATTTGGAAGAGGTTGCGCGGAGCGGGAATCTCGCTTCCGCGCCGGAAGTTTACCGGACCCTCGAGCAAGATGTGGCGTTGTTCCGCGAAGCCTTGCAGAAGGTGGCCGAAGAGACTGATCAGGCAGGCTCCTGAGGACAAACCGTTGCCCCGCAAGTGGCAAGCCCACGGCTTTCCGTGGGGCGACAGGGGGCGGCCAAGCATGCAGGCGAGATGCCTGCGCTCCCGAGGAGCAGCGGTTATTTCCCCAGCAGGTTGATGAAAAAGACGGTAGCGCCAACCTTTGGCAGGGTGCTGAAAAAAATGTAGCGGCGACTTTACGTCGCCACCGCCGGATTGATTCTATTGCCGTTCTGGCGATATAAAATCGCTGCTACACCGTCCGTCAGGGGTTTTTCAGCAACCTTTTAGAGCCTGCCCTGAGCGGGGTGAAGCGTCGGCACGTGCAGAGCTAAAGCGCTGCAACACGTCATCAACCTGGTCAGAGACCGCCAGGACATTCTTCATCAACCTGCTGGGGCACTCGCGGGCCAGGTCGATCTTGGAATCCCGTATGTCGATGGAGTGCCACGGGCCGGTCTCCCGGTGGCTGGGGGCTCGGGATTCGGGGCCACGTGTAGGGCCGAACTGCGTTCGGCCTCGGGGTGAGCAGTTCCCGCATGCGAGCGGCGGTCTCGGGGCGCATGTAGTGCTCTGCCACAAGGGCAATGATTTGATGGCCTTCGCGACCCCAGGCGAAAGCCCCTTGCGGTATCGCCAGGGTAACCGCAAGGTAAGCCACGAAAATGTCGCGGTCATAAAGGAACCGCCGCCGCAACCTGGACATGCGATCAATCTACGCGCGATGGCGCGGAGGAAATAGTGAACCTTAACGGCGAGCGGGTAGCCACGGTCAGCGCATTTTTGACCGTGGGCTTTTCCTTCGATGACGAACAGGAGTGCATGCACCTGAATCCCGAACGCAAGGGGCCGGTGAAGCGGCGGGAAGATTGGCGGTGGTCGAGTCACAACAATTTTGCTTTCGACAAGGCAGCGGTGGCTGCCTGCCCGATTCAGATTGATTACGTGCGATTGCCGCTGGGATACCGTGCATGAGAAAAGCCCACGGTCAAAACTGCATTGACCGTGGCTACCCGCTAATTTCTATTGTGCCCGCCCGTCCGAACCACAATGGCGAGCGGCCAACAGTTAGCCCGCCACACAGAACAATCAGGAGTTCTTGAATGGCTCGCGCGGGCTGATCAAAATCAAAGGATCGATTTGAATGCCGTAACGTTCGTTGACCAAGCCCATGAAGTAATTCACAGTCTTCCCGATATATTCCAAATCAGATTCAATGTTAGGCAGTGTCTCGCCCAGACTATCTCCATGTACCACTCTATGTCTTGCCTCATCGAGAATTTCAAGGCGGTCCCGGTCGTAGGCATAGTTATTCAGAGGAGCAAAATTTGCAGGGGGTTTACAGACTTTGTGCAGCATATCTGCCTTCTCAAGCAGCGACTCATTGCGAAGCTGTTTTAGCCTTTTTTCAACTGCTTCCTTCAGTAGGTCTTCGTATTTGCGCTCCTTGACTAGCTTGAACTCAACCTTTTTGTTTTCGATGTAAGGCTCCCAGTCTTCTGGCTGGGCAAGGGCGGTAACTTCACAGTATGACCAAGCCGAATCGTCGAGAATGGAATGCGCGAAGATCAGCGACGCTGCATCTACTGAAGCGCGCGCGTTCACAATGGCTTGTTTGGTCATTCCCTCAAGCAGCCATTTTGCACCGCCATCATCCAGGAACTTTTGCTTTTTGATGAAGATTCGGTCGTATTCAGGGTTGGCCGTGACTCTCTCTACGAATTGGCTGTACATTAGAGCAGTCATCTTTTCTGCCAACGGCAACCCGGCATGAGCAACTTGCCGAAAGGAATTAATCACCGTCCAACTTTTCAGAAATCGTTTGAATGTGAGCGAGAATTGTTCTTCCGCTGGCGACATGTTGCACCCCTCGGCGGGTTGCGAATACTGGCGCGCATTCTGGCAAGTATTCACCACAGGATGTCGGAATCAGAGAGAGATTCTAACTCCTATTGACTTGTCAGCCTCTTATTTTTCTAACTTGGTTTGTCGCGCAGCGGGTTTTCACGCTCAGCGCAGTCCTGACCATGGGCTCTTCTCATGCCCGATACCCTAGCGGCAATCATACGTCGTCAATCTGGATGGGGCACACCGCTACCGTCGCCTTCTCCAAAGCAAAATTGTTGTGACTCGACCACCGCACATCTTCCGGCCGCTTCACCAGTCCTTTCCGCGCGGGATTCAACTATTCCAGTTGAGCCCCAAAGGGGCGAGCTATCACAGCCCAGGCCAACGGCCTGGGTAGGCGGCCCAAACCATTTCGACGCATGAGCCCTGAAGGGGCGACCCACGATCTTGCTTCAATCCCACACATATCGTTCGTCGTAATCAACCCCGTACGTCTATGAAGACTTCCGATGACCCTCCTGACATGATAGCGATTGTGGAATGGATTTTCCCGCCCCTTCAGGGCGCGGGCATTGAAGAGGCCGAGCGCAGCTCGGCCCTACACCAGGGCGTTGCCCTGGGCCGGGATAGATCGCCCCGTTGGGGCTCACGATTGTGGTATGGATCTTGATTGGCGCGCCCCTTCAGGGCGCAGACATTGATCTGATTCCGCGCTTAACCCAGGGCGTTGCCCTGGGCTGGGATGAATCGCCCCTTTGGGGCTCAGGATCGTGGCGCGCCCCTTCGGGCCTCATGATCCCCGCGGGTGGCGCATACATCGCGCGTTTTGCGATGTGTGCGATGACCGACCGACAAGGGGCCCTCACCCCTGGACTGCCAGAGCGTGGCCCCCTCTCCCCGGCTGGGGAGAGGGGGAAGGAATTTGATAGCGAAGGGCCGCGAGTGACCGCAACAAAACATGACGTGGGGTCTTGTAGGGCCGACCGCTCCGAGCAACCGTAGCGCGGACCTGGTTTTATGGTCCGCGGTTTTCAGCTTCAAATCTTCGCGTTCTCATCCGGCTGGCCAAAGCACACGATGGGGAAAGAAAGCGAGCGGCTGCAAGCCGAGTAGCGGCGGCAGAATGTGGCCCATGGCGTCCCCACGGCTGTCGAAGCTGTGAAATAATCCCGGAGATGCGGGTTTTATACAGCGTACGTCAGACGCTCCCCGTAAAGGGCATGGCTTGATGAGCGGGGCCCCGTCAAACGGGGTCGACAGGCTCCCCCGCCTCAGCCCCGCAGGGGCG
>PMYF01000423.1 GCA_003171295.1 Acidobacteriota bacterium
TGGGTTGCCGTATGGTCTTGCCGCCTGAACTGGAACGTGAGCTGACTGTGATTGAATTCGCACTGCCTGGTAAAGAAGAACTCGGGGCTGTTCTGGGCGGCATCATGGAATCAGCAGGCATCAAGAGCATGGAAAACGAACAAAGGGAGAAGGTGATTGATGCTGCTTCCGGACTGACCACGATCGAAGCTGAGAACGCCTTTGCCCTGTCCGTCGTGCAAAATAAACACGTAGACCCGGTAATTGTGGCGAAGGAGAAAGCCCAAGCCGTAAAGAAGAATGGACTCCTGGAACTGATCGAAACCAAAGAAACCCTGGACTCGATTGGCGGTTTGGATGTGTTGAAGGAATGGCTGCTGAAACGCCGCCACGCTTTTAGTGCAAGAGCCATTGAATACGGCTTATCATCCTGGCCGGAGCGATGCTGCTTGTGCTGGGATGCCTCATCTTTACTGCTTTCGCACCCCGACACCCGATCCCATGGACACCTATGAGCCTTGCTTTCATCGGCTATACAAACGGGCCGACCAATAGCCGTTCCGCTCTATTCTCCATCACGAACAGTAGTCACGCATCAGTTTCCATCGCCAGTCTTGGGGTCGAGTTGGAAGAACACCCCAATGCGGTATTCGGCGCCACTTTCAGTCCACTGCCTTGGCCGGCAGGGCTGATGAGAGGACAAAGCTCGCAGACCTTTACGATTGTCGAGCCGGCCGAGGAGGGCAGATGGAGGGTCTTCGTGCGATTCTCACATCATACCCTCCGCGAGCGTCTGAGGGACTACGCCACGAATCATAGGTGGCCTATATTGTCGGGCTGGGTGCAGCAGTACGGCACCAACAGCATATGGCTGCACCATTAAGACCCCCGCCCAACCATGGGCCTGTACTGGACGCCGCGACGGCGTTCAGTTTACATTTCGGACGTCCCTGGCGCGGCGCCAGTGAGGCCGGTCGTTCGACAAATCCAGTGCACCGCCGCAAATCCGCAAGATCATGAAAAACCGCAGCCAGATTATTCTCATCCTGTTCAGCCTCCTTCTAGCATCTTCCGCGCGCGCTGAACATCAAACCTATCTACGGGGCATCGTGAACGTTCCTGGCCTTCAGGTCGCCCTGTTTGAAATACAGCACACCCTGCTCAAACGAAGCAATGCGCCACCCGTGATTACCACCACATCGCGGCTGTTGCGTGCGCAGCAGCAATTCGAGGACGAGACCATTAAGGGGGGACACTTCCAGTTCGAGGTGGCTGAGATCGACTTCCCCAGGCAGACCGTCAAAACACGGGAAGCGGGGGAGGAGCACACCTACAGTCTATCGGAGGGAAGCCGTCCGCCATTGGCCGGGAACTGGCTTCATCTACAGAACGCCGCCTTTAAAGATGTGATCGATCTCTACTCCCAGTTGGCGGGCCGTACCGTTTTGCTTCATCCCGCTGTTGACCGTGCGTCGGTTTCGCTGGAAGCAGAGTGGCCGAATCAGGTTCCCGAAAAGGCGGAGATAACCGACATCATCACTAAATGCTTTAATCAGAGGGGTGCTTCCGCAATCCTCGACGGCGAAAAGTTCCTTCAATTGGTTCCGAGTAATATGAGCCAGGCAGCCTCGCCCGCGCAAACGCCGTAGCAGAGCGGCAAGGAATTGCCTCCCGTTAAGTCTAGAAGCCGTTGCTGGGAATGCGGTCTGCTCGCTCCCAATAAGGTGGGCGCCTTCTTGAAATCCCGACGGCTTTGACGACCGGAATACGACCGGGCGTCCAAGCGCTGAAGGGCGCCACGCCGAGGGAATCAGGGCAGGGGAGTGTGTCCCTCTCAAGCCGCTTGGCGAGAGTAACGGTGGTGCAGACCTCCAAGCACAGGCAGAGCGATAACCTTACCTTGTTCGGGAGGTTCAACGTCGCGCGGTTCGGGACAATCCTGGTTGAGTCCTCGATGCGGGCGATGGAGGCGAAAATAATCGAAGTAATCGGCCAGCACCCGGTGCAGGTGCTGAGCGTGGAGCACCAGCACGTGGTCCAGGCACTCACGCCTGATGGAGCCGATCAGACGCTCGATGAAGGGATTTTGCCAAGGCGAACGAGCGGCAATGAGTTTTTGCTCCAACCCCAAGGCCAGGGCCCGAGCTTCGAATTGCAGGCCATAAATGCTGTCGCGGTCCCGGAGCAAATAATGTGGCGGATGGCGATAGGGGAACGCCTCGGTGAGTTGCTGCGCGGTCCAGGCTACCGAGGGGGAATCGGTGATGTTGAAATGCAGCACCTTGCGCCGCTCATGGGCCAAAACAAGAAAGACGTAGAGCACCCGGAAAGTAGCGGTCGGAACGGTAAAGAAATCGACCGAGATTAGCTCCTTGGCATGGTTCTGGAGGAAGCTCTTCCAGGTCTGGTCGCGGCGAAGACGGCAAGTTCGGGGACGGTACTTGCGGACGGTGGAATCCGACACGCTGAGGCCCAGTTTGGCCAGTTCGGCTTGAATCCGCTTGCTGCCCCAGGTGGGATTGGCCAACCACATCTGCTGGATGAGGGTAACCATCTCATGGTTCAGGCCGGGTCTGCCGGTGCGAAGGCGGGATTTCCAACGCCAAAAGAGCTGAAAACCCAACCGATGCCAAGCCAGGACCGTCCGCGGCTGAGCGACCAAAAGGGTCCGCTGCCAATCGTTCCAGCAATGCTGGAGCCAGACCCAGAACAAACGGTCAACTCGCTTGAACTTCGGTCTGGGGACTGAGCGCTTGAGCAGCAGGAGTTGATGGCGCAGCGCAAGGTTCTCGAGCACAAGCCCCTGGCGAGACTGAAATCCCGAGGCCAGGGCGCGCAGAAGGATTGAAATCAAATGGAACATCGTTGGGGAAATCTGTCAGCCGGGGCCGAAAAATCAACCCTTCCCCAAGCAATGTGGTTTTCGCTACCGACAGGGCAGGGCTTGGTCAACTGTGGCTCAGCGGGTATAGGTGCCTAACTGATCTATACAATAAGATTATCAGAAATGATGGAGCAGTACAAGAAAAAAGTGAAAGAAAATGCAGAATTCCTCGGGGCCAGCTTTTGGGCACAGATCAACGCCAAAGCATTAGTTCAACGCAATGCCCTAAGCTTGTTGCTGGGCTTTTCGATG
>PMYF01000956.1 GCA_003171295.1 Acidobacteriota bacterium
CAGATGAGGACAACCGAAAAACACTGCGCCAGCGCCACAAAAGACAAGACGGCGAGTTTGGAAAGGACGTAGGAAGGGATCTTGAGGCCGGTCTGCCGTTCGCGCTTGTAGATGGTCTGCTCGTCCACAATCTCCCGNNACCTGGTTGGGCCCGCTCGCCATCAAGGCCACCAGCAGAGCCACCAGCGGAGCCTGCGCGAAAAGCAGAATGGTTTGCGCCCGGTCACTGAACTTCAGTTCCCAGTTGCGCTGCAGCAGGGTAGTGAATTGGCGGAGGCTGAATCCTTTCTCTTGGGGCCGGGCCTCGCTGGGCCCACCGGCGGCGGGTCGTTCCCCCGGAATGTCCTTCTGCGGCTCGACCACCAGATCCCGGTACAAGGACGAGCCCTGAAATTTCTGCTTCAGTTCGAGCGCGTAGGGAATGGTGTTGTTGTCCGTTAAGTCGTCGTAAACATCCGGCGGGGACTCGGCCTTGAAATAATCGAGGAACTTGGTTCCCGGTCCGTAGTAGACCAGCCGCCCCTGCACCATGACCAGAACCTTATCGAGCACTCCGAACGACCCCAGCAGGTGCGTGGTAATGACGATCGTCGAGCCCTGGTTGGCGAGTTGCCGGAAGAGCATCATCATCAGCGTCTCGGTGCGCGGATCCAGGCCGGCCGTGGGCTCATCCAGAAACAGCACNNTTATCCCAGCGCTGGGGGTCCAATTTCAGGGTCTCCAGCATCTCTTCCACGCGGCGGTTGATCTCGTCGTCGGAAATGTCGTCCGGCAACCGCAGCTTCGCCGCGTAATAAAGGCAGCGGCGCACCGGCAGTTGGCGGTGCATGATGTCTTCCTGCGGAACGAATCCGATGGTGGATTTCAGTGCCTCCAGGTTCCGGTACAAATCCGCGCCGTTGTAGAGCACCTTGCCGGAAGTGGGTTTCACAAAACCATTCAGCGCGTTCATCAACGTGGTTTTGCCCGCGCCGCTGGGCCCTAGCAGGCCGATCAGTTCTTTCGGCTTCACCACCAGGGACAGGTCATCTAACAGCAGTTTGGGCTTGCCCGTATTGCGGTCGGTCACCTGGAAATTCAAGTGCACGGAATCCAGTCGTACCACGCGCCGGTCGGGGGCATGCGTGAGGGTTCCACCCTGGAAATGCAGCTCCGAAGGACCGATCACCACGCGGTCCAGGTCCTGCAATTCGTGGCGTTTGACCCGAATGCCGTTCACAAAGGTCCCATTGACGGAGCCTAGGTCGACCATCAGGATTTTGCCGTTCTGTTTCACAATCTCGGCGTGTCTTTTGGAGACGATGGGATGGGCGATGACCACGTCGCAACTCGGGTCGCGGCCGATGACCAGATGGTCTTTGGTCAGATCGATNNCCGGCATAGCGCCCGAAAGTAATGTAATCACCGTCGTGCAGTTCGGCGGTCGTGATCCGAATGCCGTTGACAAAGGTTCCGTTGGTGGATTGATCGGTCAACTGGACCTGGCCGTCTTTCACCGCGAACTTCGCGTGCGCCGCCGAGACGGAGGCATGCTCCATGACCATCTGGCAGCGGGTGGAATCACGGCCCACCACCAAACCCGCATCCGGGATGTCCTCACTCTTCACCGCGTACTTGTCCACGATCAACTCGAGGTGCGGGCGGGCCATCAGATCCGTGAGTTTGATGGCCACGGTCCCGCCCTTGGTTTCTTCCTCTTTGCGGGCGGCGGCGATGTCCGCCTGGCTTATCAGCGAGGTGGCGACATGACCATCTTCCTCTCCCGTCGCCGTCTTTCGCCGCACCGGCGCCACGGCCGGGCGGGCAGACGCCGGGACGAACAACTCGGCGCGGAAGAGATGCTTGCCGCCTTGGCCGATGGAAATCTCGTCCGTCGATTTCAAGACTACTTCCTGGATGCGCTGCTGGTTAACATAGGTTCCATTGGCGGAGTTCTTGTCACGGATCACGACCTGCCCGGCCTCATCCAATCCTATCCAGGCATGCTGGCGAGAGACCTGGTCATCGGCCAATACCACCTGACAATTGTTTGGGTCGCGGCCGATGACGAGCCCCTTGGAGGTGATCGTGAAAGTGCGCCCGGAAAGGAGTCCTGAGGTGGCGGCTAACCGGAAAGAAGATACCGCGGAGGGCGGGTGCGCAACCGCCACGGTGGGGACGGTTTCCTCGCCCCGGCTGGGACCCGTGGGCATCGCCATCGTCGGACCGGGTTCTTCCGCGGCGCTCAGAGTGTGTCCACAGACCCTGCAGAACCGGTATCCTGCTTCATTCACTTCGCCGCATACGGAGCATTTTATAGCCATAGGCCTCAACGTGCGCGGGTGCCCTGCCCGGACGGGAGCGTCAGCTCAGTGTCCTGTTTGCAGCACACGCCCGCCTGCAACCTGGGGCGGAAGTAGCCTGTCTGCAAGTCCAATTTGCGATTTTAGGTGCGCGGTTTAAAATCTTCTTCGTTGAATTCTTTGCACTCAAGGGGCGCGTCCGCCGCCGGGGCGGAGAGCCCCTGCCCCGAAAACTCCGCTACGATCAGCGTGATGTTGTCCGTCCCGCCGTGGGCATTGGCGTTTTCGATAAGAGCTTTGCACTTGTCGGGTAGTCCATCCTCTTGATTGAACGCCGCCAGGAGATCAGCCTCCGGCACCATGTTATACAAGCCATCGCTGCACAGCAGGATTCTGTCTCCCTGATAGACCCGCNNACCTTCACATCCAGCGTCTCGCTGGTTCCCACCGCCTGCGTCAAGATGCTCTTGCGGCTGTCCTTCTCCGGATCAGCCGGCAACTCCGCGCCAATGTCTCGGAGGTAGTTCAGGAAGGTCTGGTCACGGGTTAACTGGGTGATCTTCTTCTGGCGGATCAAATAGGCGCGAGAATCTCCCACCTGTCCCACGAAAAGGTACTGGCCGAAAAGCGCTGCCGCGGTCGTGGTCGTCCCCATGCCACGACATTCCGGGTTGGCCAGCGCCTTCTGAAAGATAATCTGATTGGCGTACTCAATAGCCTCACGCAAAAGGATCACAAAGTTGGCCTCGCTCGCCGTGCCCAGGGACTTCAGGTTGTCATAGAGGCGCTTGGGAACGGTCACCACAGCGAGTTGGCTGGCGACCTCGCCGCTGGCTACGCCCCCCATCCCATCTGCCACCATGAACAACGAGCCGAGCGGTCCCAGGTCGTGTTCGCGGAGCGAGGGCGCAAGACCCACTTCCCCCGTCGTCAGATTGCACACCACCGAGCTATCTTCGTTGTTCTTGCGGACACGACCTTGGTCCGACATCCCGAACAGACTTACATGAATGGCCTTCGAATCACTTCCTGTCGTTTCGGCCACGGCCCTCACCTTCCCACAGTTGCAGTCACTATGAAGCTTGAGCTGGGTGAAATCCTGCTTTGTAGATTTGAGTACCAGATGAGAATTGGTTCGAGTTCACCCCAAAAGGGATTGCCCTTTCGCTCCGGCACGTTTTCCGTACTGCGCAATCAAGCAAAACCTAATCGCCAGGAGGCTGGCTTATATGGATTGAAAAGACTTCCCTTTCTTACCACAGCCGCCGTCAGGTATCAAGGCGCCCGCTGCTTTCCGCAGGCTCTGCCGTCCTGCCGTCGGAGATTAGGTCAAGAGTAATGGGTCGCCCCGGAAGTCTATTCACGAGGGGGAATCAGATCCTCGCAGCGGACCTACCCGGAACCAGCCTGAAGCTCCTGAACAATCTGTGCCGCCACGCCGCGCCCGCGCTCCAGGTCAGTGGGAGGCAGCGAGATCGCCGCCACCTTGGCATGGCCCCCCCCCCCATAACGCTCGCAGATGCTGGCCAGGTTGGCCGTCTTGGGAGCATTGTTCCAGGGGTTGCTGCCCACCCCAATCTTGATCCGCTCCGGAGAGCGGCTCAATCCCACGCTGTAAACCGCCGCGGGGAAAAGATAATAGGGGATGAACTTATTGAAGCCTTCCGTGTTCTGGTCCGTGACGTCAAAGAACACCACCCCGTCGTGGAGTTCGGCCCGCCCGCGGATCAGATCGATGGACCTCAGATGTTGGCGGTAGAGTTCTTGAAAGGCCTCCTGGATGTGCGGCAAGGCGACGATCTCATCGAGCGGCTTCGTGAGAAGTTCAGGAATCAGGCGCGCGCAAAAGTCCGGCTCGCGGGTTCCCTCGATCACCAGGGTCAACTGGGTGGCCGGCTCGCGCATCTCCACAGCCGTGCGAATGTCCGGATACTGGGCGCCGTCGATCAGGTCCGCCCAGTGCACCAAGTTATCGAGGTCCGGGGCCCGGAAGCCAAAGTGAGTGCCGGTGGTTTGCGCGATAAATTTGGTGCAGGAGCGAAAATCCGGTCCGTAGAATTTCTTCCCGTTCCGGTTACGCCGGAAGTGCTCGGCATCCGCTTCGGTGAGGAAGGCACTCTGGTGATGATCGAACCACCA
>PMYF01000214.1 GCA_003171295.1 Acidobacteriota bacterium
GGTCAGAGCAGCGAAAGTGGAAACAATTGGATCTCAAGCAGACATCAAGAGCTTTAACCGGAGCGATACTTCTCACGATATTTGCCATTTGCATCTCTTCGTCGAAGGCAGGGCCGATTCATGAGGCTGCCCGTTCAGGTAACATCAAGAAGGTCCAAGAACTGCTCCAGGGTTCTCCTGATTCGGTCAAAGAAAGGCTGGATGACGGCAGCACCGCTCTCCACGAAGCCGTTCGAAAGGGACATAAGGAAATTGTCGAGTTGCTCCTTCAAAACGGCGCCGACCCAGGCGCGGAAACCAAAACCGGTCTCACTCCTCTGGATTTGGCTCGGAGCCTTAAGCGGGTAGAAATTCTTTCCCTGCTCGGAGCCCCGCCCCGCCCGAAGGAGAAGGAACTTCCCACGGCGACCACCGAGAAGAAACAGGGTTTCGAATTGTTGAGTAACGAACTGGCTGCGTGGCTTGCTGTGCCGAACAATCAACGTTCGCTGTCGGCTGGGAATGGCAAACTCTTCCTGATTGCCAACGTGAGCCTCTCTCCAGAGGCTTCCGAGAGCCACCCGATCAAGCCCGAAGAAGCGGAGCGGATCGCAGGCGCGGCAGGGATCAGTGCCGAAACCCTGAAGAGCAGAGCCGTCGCCGTACTGGCTCCTGCGGACTTTACGTTGGAGGAGAGCGGAGGGATCTCGACCCGGGGTCAATACCTCAAAATCCTTACCGAAAGGGTGTGGAACGAACTGACCGATTATCACACTTCCTTTAACGGGGAGAGTATCGTGGCTGACTTCGACGGGAGGAATGGAAAACTCATTCTGGCAGTTGCTCCTGGTGCCTTCCCATTAATGGTTTCGGTCGCTTTCTTAATCAGCCCGTCCGATACCTCCCCCAGCACGGAGTATCAGATTATTTACAGGGGACGAAAGAATACCATCCCTGTGATATGGCGAAGGCCTAGCCGTGGGGTCGCTGACGAATACTCAGCCCCATCAGATCCTGACACTGCTCCTCAACGTTCACCCAACCGCCCGGCCTCGCCTCCAGACTCTGAAAGAACTCCGCCCGGAGGCATACGTAAGGCTAGCCTACCAAGCTACCAATACTCCATTCCACAAGGCCGCAATGAACTTATCCTGACCTGTGCTGGCCAACATAGTTTCAGCGTCGGAATACGTTCGACAAACGGGAGGGGTCACAATGTCGATATCAGTCCTCGCAGCCCCGCAAAGGTGTCGGTGCCAGATGGCACCTATCAGTTTTACTACATTCGGCATGGAGAATGGGATCACCTTTATCGGCTTAACAGGAGCGCTGAAATGTCCGGCGGCAAGTCAGTCTCAATAGAACTCGAATCGCCAAACGGAAACACTGGCGCCACCCAAGTTGATCCTTGAGCCATGAACATCCCCAGTGTCAGGACGGAGCATTTCAGCTCGCACGAAGCTGTTTTCCTTGGCTGAGTTTATGAACCCGCCCGCGATCCAAACGCCGCCACAAACGGACACGGCTCCCCCTCGGACACTTCCCTCTGTTGGCATGCACTGGTGGGGATACCTGCTTGCGGCTGTATTAGTCCTTGGCGCCGGAGGGGGTCATTTGGCGCTCCACAAGTCAATAAACAAACAAGCCCGCAAATTGTGGCACCACGTCTTCGAACAGGAGTTGCCTTCCCGATCGCTTGAGGTACGGGATTGGTTTAGCTCCCGCGCTCTAAAGGGAGAGTTGGATCGGGCGATTACCTTGAACGACCTGGACGAAAAGCAAGGCAAGGTATTTCTTGTCCTCAAGGTTTCCTTCTCTCCCGAAATCCTGGGGTTGCGGCCCATGAAACCGGAGGAGCTTGAACACTGGCGGAAGCAGGAGCGCGACCCGAGCATGAGTGAGGGATGGTTATGTGAGTTGCAAAGCGGCTGGCTCAATATCCTGTTGCCTGATTATTCCACCGTGGCTCCTTCGGGCGTTTCCCAGAACACAGATAGGCCCGAGTTTGGGGAGTATGGCTCCATGAATCTCGGATTCAGCCAGAAACCGTCCGAGATCGTATATTCGTTCTACTGGAAGGTGGACGAACAGATGGCCGAGTCCGGCCAACTGCGGTTTGAGTTTCGCCANNTGACCAAAAAGTGAGCCGTTGAAGCGCCATGGATAAGATCGTTCTCCGAAAGAGTGAAGTGGATGGCCGGCAGGCGGCCGAACCAACTGCGGGTCCGCCCGGCGCAGGCAAGCTCGTCCTGAGCAGAACTGAAGTTGCGGGGACATCCGCCCGCAATTCAGAGGCTGCCCAACTAAAGGATCATCGGCCTGCGGTCGTGGTCAGGGAGTCCGAGGTTGCCGATGCCGCCTTGCATGGTTCCCGTCCTTTCCAGAATCCGCAAATGGCAGCAGCGATATCACCGGCAAGCCAAGCATTGCCGGTCGGCACCCGGGTGTTTTTGTGGGTGCTGACCCCGTTGTTGCCGCTCCTGTGCTTGGCAGCATTGATGGTAAGGCTCGTCCTGCGTGACGTCCCGGCTTTGACGCGGCTCGCTTGGCTGGGTCACCTCAATTCACGGCTGGTGGTGGGTGGTCTTTTGTGGGGGATCCTCGCCCTGGTTATCGGGGTATGGCCTCGCTCAGCCGCTTCAGTCGGCAGACCGGCACCGCAAACCGTGCAGCCGGTGCCTGGTTCGCCAACTCATCCAGCAGAAGTGCCGGCGCCTCCACACATGGGCAGCTCCCAAGTTGCTGGGCTGCTCACCAAGGAAGAGCTATTCGCCCGTTTCGAGCCTTTAACTGTCATCGTTCGTGCGGGTAACAGCCTGGGCGCGGGGGTAATTCTGGAAACGACCGGCCGCGGGAACCTCATTGGAACTGCTCGCCATGTCGTCGGGCCAATGGATGGAAGCGGAAAAGCCCTGCTGGGCCGTTCGGTCCATGCTGAGTCCAAGGATCATGCGTTGGCCGGCGCCCGTATTGTTGGAGTTCATCGGACTTTAGATTTGGCTTTGCTCTGGGTTGGCGATGAATTGGTGCCAACCGAGGTCTGTGTGCCGATCAGGCGCGTCGCAACGCTCAAGGTTGGCGAGGATATCCAGGCCATCGGCCATCCACTAGATGTAAACTCGTTCAGCTTTTCCCTGGCGCCGGGCACGATAAGCCGCGAGGTGGGCAACAATGGCCTGATCCATGTTACGGCCCCCCTATGGCATGGTTTTAGCGGAGGGCCATTGCTGGACATGAGGGGGAATCTGGTCGCCATAAGCTCCGGCATCATGGCAAAATCAAACGCAGCGGGTGTTGAGGTTCCGGTGCCCGGTCTTTCACTCGCCACCACAGCGGAGCCATTCCTGCAGGCCAATGAATGGTATCTTGACCAAATCGGTTCCAAGTGGTTGACCGAATTTGCTGCAAAGTCGCCAGCGGCGGCGATCACAGCCCGGCCTGGAGGCCAGAACGACAAAACGCCGACTGGGACGCCAGCGCACTGAGACTATGTCGAGTAATAACATAATCGTGTTCGATCCAATGCGGAACAGGCATGTCCCCGTTGTATTGCCGGACAACGCTCAGGCCGACAATCTCATGGCTCGCCCGGATGGTGTTCCCCTGAGANNGTCCCCGGATGGTGTTCCCCTGAGATACAAGTTTCATAACAGAAACACCGGATACCAGATTCAGGATGCCATGACACTGACGCAAGCAGGCGTTAACAATGGAGGCATTCTCGAAATTCGGCTGGTTCCGATCGGCCCATAAGTGGAAGCGAATTTCGCCTGATGAAAAGCCGCGAAGATAACTAACATAACGACTGAAACTAATAGACTAGTATGCCAAGCATCAACCTAACAGTATTCGACTCAACTGAAAACAAGCGCGTGCCGGTGGAGCTGCCGGACGACGCTCAGGCCAACAAGCTCATTGCCGTTTTGGTGGACAAGATGAAACTGCCTAAAACCGGACCGGATGGCGCTCCCCTGAGCTACAAGTTTCATCACAAAAACACGGGACGCCAGATCCAGGATGCCATGACGCTGGCTCAGGCCGGGGTCAAGAACGGCGACATCCTCCGCTTGCAGCCGGAAATCACAGCAGGCTAACTGGATGGAGTCGCTTGAGTCCATAAAGTTGGCCGCCGGGGACCTGCAGGAGGACCGCTTTAGCCGGCTCCGGCTCATTGGCTGGTGGGACCAGGAAAAGCTGGTCGGGACAAAAGTCCTTGTGGTCGGTGCTGGGGCTTTGGGCAACGAAATCATCAAAAATCTCGCGTTGCTCGGGTTTCGGCAGGTGTTGGTGGTGGATCTAGACAAGATCGAGCACTCCAATTTGTCAAGGAGCGTCCTTTTCCGCGCGTCCGACGTCGGCCAAAGCAAGGCCAGAGCCGCTGCCGTAGCCGCCCGGGCGATTTTCGAAGATATCGTAGCTCACCACCTCCACGCCGATATCATCCATGAAGTCGGCTTGGGTGTCTTCGGCTGGGCCGACATCATCTTCGGAGGTCTGGACAACCGCGAGGCCCCGCTCTGGATAAACCGGAGCGCGTGGAAAATGAACCGGCCATGGATTGATGGCGCTATCGAGGGGATTAATGGCTTAGCCCGTGTCTTCCTCCCCGGACACCCGCCTTGCTATGAATGCACCCTGGGCGAGACTGACTGGAAGATCCTGGAAAAGCGCATGTCTTGCAACCTGCTGACTCGGGAGGAGATGGCGGGCGGGAAGGTGCCAACGACCCCGACCATCTCCTCAATCATTGCCGGCATCCAGGTGCAGGAGGCGGTCAAACTGGTCCACGGCATGCCTACGCTCGCGGGGAAGGCGTACCGTTTCGAGGGCCTGAACCACACTTCCGATGTGGTGGAATACACTGAAAATCAGGAATGTCTGAGCCATGAGACCTTTGGCCGCATAATCTCCTGGCAAAAACCCAGCTCCGCTACCTCCCTCGACGAGCTTTTCAAATTCGCCCAACAGCAGCTCAGGTCCGAAAAGATTACCCTTGAATTCAGCCGAGAGGTAATCCACAAGCTGGCATGCCCGAAATGCGGGTGCGAAGAGGAGATGTTTGTGCCGGTGGGCACAGTGTCAGAAGCGCGCGGTCGGTGCCCTCGCGACGACACCCGGAGGGAAGTCAAGACCGTCCATAACTACCTTGGGCAACGTTCTATCGGCTCCCGCTCCGTGAAGGCCATGGGGCTACCTGCCTTCGATGTCTTTGTCGCTCGCTCGATGACCGAAGAACTTGCCATCCTGATGGAGGGCGACCGCAGCGAAGTGCTTGGTCCGCTCGCCCAGGGGAAGGCGGGAACGCTGCCCGCTAACTGTCCCAGTCCATGAGCAAAAAAAATAAGCGACTGCCGGTGTTGTTTCACGCGGAGGTGTTGCAGCGCATCCGCCAACATGCGCGCTCCAGCATGGATGCGGAAATCTGCGGCGTCCTCGTTGGGCGAATTATGGATGGACACGTCATCGTGGAGGCGGGCATTGAAGGGGATCATGCAGCCCAAGCAGGCTCTCACGTAACTTTCACGCAGGACACCTGGGAGCATATCTACCGGATTAAGGATCAACAATTCCTGCATCAGAAAATCGTTGGCTGGTATCATTCACATCCCGGTTTCGGCATCTTCCTCTCGGAATACGACACGTTCATCCACGAGAACTTCTTCTCCGCCCCGCACCAGATCGCTTGGGTCTATGATCCTCACTCCGATGAGGAGGGGTGCTTCGTGTGGGACAAGGGCAAACTAAAGCGCCTTAAAACGATCACGGTCCTTAATCCCAAGGCTGATGAGGACGAGCAACCGCGCGCTGAGCCGGAATCTGGCCCAATCGCAGTAGACCATGGTGCTGCGAGTTCCTGGGGGAGGTCTCTCGCCTCGCTGCCGCGGCGGCTGGCAGGATGGCTCTTCTCAGCAAGGCGAGCTGCCGCAAACAAGGGTACCGAGCTGGCCGGCCCGGGGCCGAAGACCCCCGAGCGCCAGGCTTCAGAAACTGAGGACAAAACCTAAACCGAGGGACCTTGGCATCAGAAACCTTCATTTTAGAAGCAAAGACGAATAAAGTGAATCAAGTAAACTATGAATGATCCAGACGAGATAACCTGGGACGGAGTTGGCTGGGGACTCAGGCCGGCTTGAGGGCTTAATGCCCAATCCCGTGGCGCTGCCAAACGCTTGAGTAACGACGCCAAGATAAAGATTACGCCGGAAGAGACCGAGCAGGTCAAATTGCCTGACGCGGGTTGTTCACCGGCGGCCGCCCGNNGACCGGTGTTTTCCCTCGCAGCCTGGGAACGAGTCGGGGTCGGGAATCCTCACCGCTCCCCCACAGTCGGCTGAGGGACCGCTGCGGTCGGATGCAGGCGCGGCGCCCGCCTCGATCCGGTCCGCGGTACCGGGGTTTGTAAAGGGTTGGGCTCTTTTTCTGATCATCTATTACAGCGTCGGAGGGGTGTTGAGTTTGATCGGGCTTTTGGTCTCGGCCTTCTCGGTGGCGCCGGCCGTTGGAATTACATTCCCGGTCGCGTTGTTGGTTCCTGCGATTTGCGTCTTTGCCGGGTTTTACTTCTTGATGTTCCGCATGGCCGATGGACTGCGGCGCGGCGAGCGATACGCTGTGTACGGCTTGTGCGCGCAGGTCCCCGTTATAGCGGTCGTCATGCTCGCTCAGTTGCCCTTCTACCGGCTGACGCTGGCGGACATTGCGCCGTGGCTCGCAGGCTTCTGCCTCGGGAACGCGGTGCTCACTTGGCCGCCTTTGTGGAGTTGTTTCAGAAACTGGCGGGCATTCAAATAGACTATGACCATCGGATCCACTGTTCCTCGACTTGTGCGCCTGCACCCGGTGGGTGGGAGAGGTTC
>PMYF01000234.1 GCA_003171295.1 Acidobacteriota bacterium
ACGTCCGCTACTACCACGAGGACCGCACGCATCTCGGACTCGGGAAGGGAACGCCGAACTGTAGAACTCGTTCCGGAACCTCAGGCCGCGTCCTGTCTGAGGAGCGACTCGGCGGGTTGCATCATCGTTACGATCGGGCTGCCTGACCCTGACCAACTTTTCACTCGTCCTCAATAATATATACACGCTGCATGCGTGGGCACACTGGTTCCCACCCCGAGAGAACTTCGCGCTCTTCAAAGCAGACCTTGACCGAGTTCAGGCTCTCTTTTCAAGCTGAGACGAGGACGAATCGCGCCAGGTTTCGTCGCGGACGAGATTTTGGCGAACCACAGGAGCCAAAAGAGCGTCATTGACAGCAAGCGGCGGCGGCTAAAGTCCCTTTGCCCCGTCGCGCTTTGGGGTCACGGAAAAAGTGCAAGAGAGAGAAGCACGGGCGGGCGGGTTGGTATAGTACAGCATCACGAAATCCCCTTTACAGGGACTTAGTGCGGTTGTAGTATACCACCATGGATCAAGGTAAACCCATTCGCAAAGGCCGCACGCAGCTAAGCCAAGTGTTGAAGATGGCGGGGGAACTCATCTCGGTAGAGGATGTGACGACCGCACTTCAGATTGACAGGCGGCGGGCAACCAAGCTGTTGGCACGATGGAATGCGCAGGGGTGGATCAACCGATTACGACGGGGAACATATGCCCCGGTGCCACTTGCCTCAATCGGCCAAAGCCAGGTGCTTGATGATCCGTGGATAATCGTACCGACACTCTTCGGACGAGGGTATATCGGCGGCTGGACCGCAGCCGAACATTGGGGGCTGACTGAGCAAATCTTCCGGAGCATGTGTGTGTTGACGACCCGTTCGGTGCGGGGCAAGGAACAGAGCATCCAGGGAATTGATTTCTTCCTGAAACAAATTCCGCCACGAGCCCTGTTCGGCACGAAGCCGCTCTGGCGCGGGAAGATAAAGGTTGAGATATCGAACCCGGCAAAGACCATCATCGATATGCTCGACGATCCAACCATCGGCGGTGGAATTCGTCACGTGGGTGAGTGTCTTGATCGATATCTGAGCGAGAATAAAGGTAGTCCGGAAGAGTTGATAAGCGCTGCCGAACGCCTTGGGAACAGGGCGGTGTTTAAGAGGCTGGGGTTCCTGGCGGAACGGCGAGGGGGACCGGAAAAACTGATCGCGGGTTGCCGGGAGCGGCTTAGCACGGGAAATGCGAAGCTGGACCCCGCTGTTGCGAGCCGAAAGCTGGTAAAGCGCTGGCGTGTGTGGGTGCCGCTCAGTTGGCTGGAGGCGAAAGCACCGTGATAGATCGTGCGGAAATCCTGCGACTTGCAAATGAGTTTGGCCTTGAAGCGCGCATTGTCGAGAAAGATTACATTCTCGGCTGGGTGCTCGCAGGTATTTACCGCGATCCGCTGATAGCTGGTACGTGGGTCTTCAAAGGTGGTACCTGTCTCAAGAAGTGTTTCTTTGAGACGTATCGGTTTTCCGAGGATCTGGATTTTACAGTCACGGACGAGACCCTACTGGATGCAGGTTTCTTGGAGGCGCGCTTCGCGGAACTCGGTGACTGGCTCTATGAGACAGCGGGTATCGAGCTGCCTGTCGATCAGCGTCGGTTCGACATTTACAATAACGGGCGTGGTGGTCGATGCTGCGAGGGGCGGATCGGGTATCGTGGTCCGATAGCGCCACGGGGCGGCGATTTGCCGCGCATCAAACTTGACCTCACTGCCGATGAAATCGTGATATCGCCTATGGTTATGCGGCCCGTTGGACACATCTATTCGGACGCACCGGCGGAAGGGATAACTGCACGTTGCTATGCGTTCGAGGAGGTTTTTGGAGAAAAAATCCGTGCGCTTGGCCAACGGTCGCGCCCTCGTGATCTCTACGATGTCATCAATCTGTTTCGCAACGGTGAGTTTCGGGCTGCGGCTGCTGTAATTCGTGACGTTGTGCAACAGAAATGCGCTTTCAAAAACATTGGCTTTCCAAGCTTCGAGGGTTTGGCAGTTTTTCGAGACGAACTGGTTGGGGAGTGGGGGAACATGCTGGGGCATCAATTGCCCGCGTTACCACCCTTGGAGTCTTTCTGGGACGTTCTGCCGGAGTTTTTCGGCTGGCTCGCGGGTACACGTGCCCCGGCGGCTGTTACTGCTTATCCTTTGGCAGCGGGCGAGCAGGTGTTGCGGATGCCCGCCGGTGCTTTCCGGCTGCCGGGCCGAAGCACTCCATTTATCGAGGTCATCAGATTTGCGGCGGCAAACCACCTCTCTGTTGACCTTGACTATGTGAGTGAGGAGGGCAGGCGGAGTACACGTACCATCGAACCCTATTCACTCCGCCGAACCCAGGAGGGGAATATTGTGCTGCATGCAGTCCGGTCGCAAAATCAACAGCATCGTTCCTATCGGGTTGACCGCATTCTGGGCGCACACATCACGCAGCTAACATTTGTTCCGAGGTACACGGTGGAATTGACGCCGAGTGGTCCATCGGGCTGAGCGAGATCCTACCGTATATTAAGATCCCTCTCATAGCGAATGCGCATCCACTCTAGATCAACCCTGGGATCGGCTTTCTC
>PMYF01000561.1:0-3379 GCA_003171295.1 Acidobacteriota bacterium
ATCCATCCAAAAATCAGGATGGGGGCAATCGACAGGGTCGAGGCTGCCGACAACTTGGCCCAAAACAGGCCCTCCGGGCTGGCGAAGGAGGCGGTGAACGCGGTCAGCGTGGCGGCTTTCACCGTGGTCAGATTGAGACTCCAGAAGGCTTCGTTCCAGCACAGGATGATGGAAAGCAGGGCGGTGGAGGCAATGCCCGGCGTCGAGAGTGGCAGCAACACGTGGGTCAGTTCTTCGATCGGGGTCGCACCATCCATGCGGCTGGCCTCGAGGATCACGGCAGGCACTTCCCGGAAAAAGGAGAAGAGCATCCACACCACGATGGGCAAAACGCTGATGCTGTCGATGAGCACCAGCCCGAAAACCGTGTCGAGCAGGCCGAGATCCCGCCACAGCAGGTAAATCGGAACCAGGACGCCAACTGCCGGCAGCATTTTGGTGGAGAGCATCCAGAGCAAAATACCCGGGGTGGCCCGAGTGGGGAAGAAAGCCATACTGTAGGCGGCCGGCACACCCAGGAGCAAAGCCAGCAAGGTCGAGCCCAGCGAAACCACCAAACTGTTTTTAGCGAAAGCCAGATAGTCGGCGCGCTCCAGAACGGCGGCGTAGTTCCCGAGGGTGGGGCTGAAGACCACTGCCGGGGGCGTGGCGACGGCGGTGATCTCCGTTTTGAAACTGGTCACGAACATCCACAGAATCGGGAAGAACATCAGCAAGGCGACCGTCCAACCCGCGATCGTCAGCCCCCAGTGTGCTTGCCAGGTGTTTCTCAACGGGATTCCTCCAGATTGCGGCCCACGACCCGCATGAGGAAAAGGGATACGATGTTGGCCAGCAGGATCGCGAGCACTCCCCCGGCCGAGGCGCGCCCCACATCCCAGCCCAACAAAGCGTCCCGAAAAATCAGATAGGCCAGATTAGTGGAAGCCAGGCCCGGGCCGCCGCCCGTGGTCACGTAGATCTCCGCGAAAAGACTGAGCAGGAAGATCATCTCAATCATCGCCACGACGGCCAGGGGCCGCAGCAGGTGCGGCAATTCGAGGTGAAAGAACAGGGCGACTGGCCCGGCGCCGTCGAGCCGAGCGGCTTCTTTGAGCTCGGGATTCAGCGATTGCAGCGCCGGCAGCAGGATCAGTACGGCAAAAGGGGTCCATTCCCAGGCCACGATCAACGCAATGGCAAACAGCGGCAGGTTAGAAAAGAATTCCACAGTGCCCAGACCCAAGGAACGGGTGATCCACGCGCACAACCCGAACACCGGGTTCATCAACATGTTCTTCCAAACCAACGCGCTCACCGTCGGCATGACAAAGAACGGTGCAATCACCAACAATCGGCAGATGTTGCGTCCGGGAAAATCCCGATCCAGCAAGACAGTGAAGAGTGTCCCGAATACCAGCGTGATTGCGAGGACCCATCCCACCAGGAGCAGGGTGTTGCCCATCGCCACCCAAAGGGCCCGGTTGGTGAGGAGGTAACGATAGTTCTCAAGTCCGGCGAAGGTGCGCTTTCCGGGACTCAGAAGGTTATAACGCTCCAGGGAAAACCAGAGCGTCATCACCAGAGGTGCAAGCATCCACAAGAACAGCGTGGCGACGGACGGCGCGAGCAGCAGTCCGGGATAAAGATGGCGGAGTCGTTTCGCCGGTCGAGTTCCGGTCACTTCTGATGCCTTCCTTGCATGGCGCGCTCAGCTTCCGCTTGCGCCAATGCCAATGCTTGTTCGACCGTGGCGCGGCCGGCCAGCGCCGCGCTGATTTCCTGTCCCACTTCCGTGCCGATGGCCTGAAACTCGGGAATACCCACGTATTGAATCCCCACGTAAGGGACGGGCAACGCGCTGGGCTTCGTATAATCCGCGTTCAGAATGGCCTCGCGAACCAGGGGAGCAAAGGGGGCAGCGCGTATGTATTCCGGATTGTCGTAGGTGGACTTCCGCGACCCTGGAGGGACCCACAACCAGCCGAAGCGCTTGCCCACCAGGGCGATATAACTCCGGCTGGTGGCCCACTTGATGAACTGCTTGGCCACGGCGCCGCGGGGGGAGGAAGTGGGGATGGCCAGCGCCCAACTCCACAGCCAAGCTGCGCCATTGGGCACTTTGGCGATGGGGGCTTTGGCAAAACCGGTGGTCGTCGCGACGCGGCTCTGGCTGGGATCCAGAAAGTAACTCGCCGCCGAAGTGGCGTCCACCCACATGGCGCAGTTTCCGTTGGCGAACAGAGCGCGGTTTTCATTGTAGCCGTCGGTAATTGCCCCCGGCGGCCCGTAGTTCTTCAGCAGATCAACATAGAAATGCACCGCTTCGATCCAGGGCGGGCTGGTAAGCTGCGGGTTCCAGTCCAGGTCCATCCAGCGGCCGCCAAACGTATGGACCAGAGTGCTGACGTAACCGATGTTCTGCCCCCACCCCGGCTCGCCGCGCAAGCAAATGCCGTAAACGTCGTGCGCAGGGTCGTGGAGTTGCTGGGCGAACTGACGGATCTGCTCATAACGGGGCTGGAAGGGCATTTCCAGGCCGGCCTTTTGGAAGAGGTCCTTCCGGTAGTAGGTAATGGTGCTCTCGGCATAGAAGGGCGCCGCGTACATTTTGCCTTGATACGAAAGCCCCTGGCGCACCCCATCGAAGATGTCCTCATATCCGTAATCCGCGCCCAAGTCGTCAAGCGGAACCAGCCATCCCCGCTCTGCCCACAGGGGGGCTTCAAACGAACCTATGGTAATGACATCAAAGGTGTTGCTTCCTGTGGCAATATCTACGGTTAAGCGCTGCCGGAGGACGTTTTCCCCCAGGACCACCCAATTCAGTTTGACACCGCTCTGCCGTTCAAATTCCCTGGACAGTTGCTGCATCAGGATCATGTCAGCATTGTTCACCGTGGCGACCGTCAACTCCGGGCGGTGCGCCGACGGATAGAGGATCCACGCCACCAGCGCGGCGCCAACCAGCAATCCAAGTTTTCTCCAAGTCAGATGGGCACGTGCCATGCAGTTGCCGTCTTCGTAGGGGCGGGCGATGCCCGCCCCGGCCGTGCGCCGGTCTCCAGCAGCCTGCCAGGATCAGCGCGAGCCGGAGTCTACATCACAGTGAACCCAGGTTGCAAATTCCGCCCGAAATGAAGATTATGGGCACTGCGGATACCGAGGAGGGCCCCGATGCTTCGCGCCACCATGACAAGTCCCGGGAAGATTGAGTTCACGGAGACGCCGGAACCGGCCGTCGGCGATAACGACGTCTTGCTGCGTATCCGCCGGATTGGAATATGCGGCTCCGACATCCACGTCTTCCACGGCAAGCATCCGTATACTTCCTATCCGGTCGTTCAGGGCCACGAATTCTCGGGAGAGGTCGCCCGGGTGGGCCGGAACGTCCAATCCT
>PMYF01000561.1:3476-8910 GCA_003171295.1 Acidobacteriota bacterium
GGCGCAGGGCCGATCGGGAACCTGGTTGGGCAGGTGGCTCGCTGGCGGGGAGCCCGTCAAGTCTTGATCACCGACGTCAGCGATCACCGGCTGGAGATCGCCCGGCAATGCGGGTTGGTTTGCACCTTCAATCCCCGCCAGGGTCCACTGGAAAGTCAGGTCGCAGGAATTTTTGGCCCGCAGCGGGCGGACGTGACTTTCGAATGCGTGGGGCAAGCAGAAACCGCCAACCAGGCCATTCGCTCGGTGAGGAAGGGAGGCACGGTTGTGGTTGTGGGAGTCTTTGGAGATCGGCCCCAAATCGACTTGGGACTCGTGCAGGATCGTGAGCTGGACGTGCGGGGGACGTTAATGTACCTGCGCCAAGACTACGTGGAGGCCATTCGTTGTCTCGCCGAGCGGGGCATCGAAATTAACCCGCTCTTGACCAAGACCTTCTCCTTCCGCCATTACCCGGAGGCCTACGCCTTCATCGAGGAGAACCGTGAAAAGGTTATGAAAGTCATGGTCGCGCTGGATAGCTAGCGCCCTGAGTCAGATGTTCGCTGACAATGTCTCCCCCTTGCGGGCGACTGTTCCACCGCCCCTTCAGGGGCGCAAGATTGTGGCCCAGGGCGTAAGCCCTTCTTTCGCCCGCTCCGCGGGCTGACTTCATCCCTCTGCTAATGGCTTGTTAATACAAGACAGAATGTCTTATCCAGATAAATCTCCAAGTCTGTGCTTGACACCTTCCGCAATCGGTAGTATTCACGGCTCGGTATAGATCGAAGATTACATCGATGCGTGTGTAACTCTGTTTTACCCAGGCTCTTTTCCCCCCCAGATATTTGGGTTCCTACACCAGGCCTGCAGAGACACCGCTCATCGCCGCGGATTTACAGGAAGATGAAGACCGCGAGGACGGCCTTCGCAAATTCTGCTTTTGCCCGGGGGCACAGCCAAGACTTGCAATTGGCGATGGCCAACGCGGGGCGCGGTGCCCCAAAGGACTGCGGTGAGAATGGACTGTTCTTAATTCTGGTTCCCCTCAGTTATCCAGTGGGACGGCCCATTCCACGGTAGGTAAACCACAAAACGAGGTAAAGGAATTATGCGACATTGGCGCTTATCTTTATTTCTCATAAGTCTTCTCGCTTGCGGATTCCTGTTTCCGCTAGGTGCTTGGGCACAAGCGACCATTTCAACCGGCAGCATTCAAGGCACGATCTCTGACCCAACCGGGGCCGTAGTTCCCGGCGCCAAGGTTCGCATCAGCAACAAGGCGATCGGGCGCACCATGGAAATCGGCTCCTCCGGGACAGGGACGTACAATTCGGGTGCACTGATTCCGGGTGACTACGAGGTCAGCGTGGTCACGCCGGGATTCAAGACCGTTACCTTTCCGGTGACTGTGCAGGTGGGTGTGGTTTCCCCTGGCAGCGTCACCCTGGAGGTCGGGTCTTCGAGCACGGTGGTCTCCGTCGAATCCACGCTCGTGGCGGTCAACACTGAGCAGGCCACCATCCAGGGGGTGATGACAAGCCAGCAGATCGAACAGTTGCCGATTGATGGCCGGAATTTCCTGGACTTGGCGCAACTCGAGCCGGGCGTGCAGGTTCAGGACGGTGGCAATTTCGATCCTACCAAGAACGGTTTTCAAGCGGTCTCCCTGGGCGGGCGTCAGGGCCGTACCACCCGTATTGAAGTGGACGGTATCGACATCAGTGATGAGACTGTCGGCACCACGACGCAGAACATCCCCGCCAGCGCCATTCAGGAATTCCAAATCAGCCAGTCATCACTCGACCTTTCCACGGAGCTGACCTCCTCGGGCGCGGTCAGCGTGGTCACGCGTTCTGGCAGCAATCAGATACATGGAGAGTCGTTCCTCTACGCGCGCGGCAATCATTTCGCCGCCCGTTACGGCAGCACGGACAATCCCTTTGACCGCCAGCAATACGGCGCACGCTTGGGCGGAGCCTTAATCAAGGACAAACTCTTTTTCTTCGCGGACTGGGAGCGCACGGTTCAGGACCTCTTTGCGGCCGTGGAAATGCCTCCTCCCTTCACGAGCTATAACGGCGGCTTCAATTCGCCCTTCCATGAAAGCCAATTGATGGGCCGGTTGGATTGGCAGATCAAATCCAACTGGCGCGCCTTCTATCGCTGGACCTACGACCAGAACAACAGCGTTGCGGACTACCTTCCCAACACTTTTGAGCCATACGCCAACCGCGACAACACGCCGGTGCAGGCGGCAGGCCTGGACGCCAACATGGGAAGCATGTCACACAGCATCCGTTTCGGCTACACCCGTTTCCGGAATGCCATCGCAGATGCGGTGATGGGTAGCGGGATCACGAACCTGGCGCCCGGAGTGGATGTTCACATCGGCCCCTATACGGGCTGCACCGTTTCGGGCGACGTCTTCTGCACCGGCGCGAACTCGAACGCGCCGCAAGCGACCGTCCAGCACAATATGCAAATCAAGTATGATGGCACCAAGATCCACCGCTCCCATATCTTCCGGTATGGAGTTGGGCTCGACTACATTCTGGGCGGGGGCTATGCTTCCTTCTACGGCGTTAACCCGGCAATCCGCTCCAGTTTTACTCAGAGCAATCGCGACTACGCTGCCACGGGACCATACCCGGGAGGTGAGTCGAACCCACTGAACTACCCGGCCGACCGCATCCGGCTCGGGAACGGCCAGGGTTATTCCACCGAGATCCCGCGGTTCGGCTATCCCGCAGGGGGCCAGTACGACACTCGCTTTGCCTGGTACGTGGGCGACACGTGGAAAGTTAAGCCCAACTTTACCCTCGTGTATGGCCTCCGTTACGTGCGCGACACGGGCCGCACCGACAGCGATATCGCTTCCACACCTGCGCTGGATCTGTTCATGCCCGGCCTGGGTGGCCGCGTGCAGCAGCCCAACAAGAACTTCGCTCCCCAGATTGGTTTGGCGTGGGACCCTTGGAAAAACGGCAAGACTGCCATCCGGGCGGGCGCTGGAATGTTTTTTGAAAACGCCATCTTCAACAACGTCTTGTTCGACCGCCCGTCACGTTTGCAGAAAGGGTTGTTCTGGAATTACGTCGATATTTGCCCCGGCGGCCAACTTCTGATGCCGGACACCGGCCAAGTTATCGACACCTCCGCTCTTTGCGGTGCCCGGGTTGGCGATGTCGCAACGCAGGTCAAGTCGTTGTTTAACGCCTTCCAGGCCTCGACAAAAGCTGCCGGCGCGCAGGCAAATCCAAGTTACGTCGGCACAACCCTGCAGAATCTGGGCAGCATGTTCACTCCCTTATACAAGACCCCTCGCTCCTACCAGATGAACGTGGGGATTGAACGGCAGATCAGGTCCGGAACGGTGGTGACTGTCGATTACATCCGCAACATCGGTGTCCACTACCTGCTGGGCATGGACACCAATCACGTGGGTGATGCGCGATACCTGAACGCCACCGCAGCCCAAGGCGCCATCGATTACACGAACGGTACCTATGGTTGCGGGCCAGGTTCGGCCGGCATCAACTGCGCCATTCAGGGCGGCGCCAGCATCTTCGACTACGCTGGCAATGGCTTGGACTCCGGAAACGCCTACCTGGGCGGTTATCCGGCCTCCTATTATGGTATGGATCCCAGCACAGGTGCAGCCTTCTCGGGTATCAATCCCAACCTCGGTGTCAATGACATGTTCTTCCCCATCGGGCGCTCGGTGTACAACGCCTTGCAAGCCACCATGCGCACGAACAAGGCGAACCCCTTCCGTGGCGCCAAGAATATGAATCTCCAAGTCTCCTACGCCTTATCGCGATTCTCCAGTCTGGCGGGGGACCAGGACTTCCTCACCGACTCTTCCGACTACAACAACATCAATCACTACTTCGGACCAAACGGCATGGACCGCACCCATCAACTCTCCGCCGGCGGAGTGTTTGATTTCCCTTACGCGTTCCGTGTGGCCTTCACGACTCATCTCAAAACCGCGCTCCCGTCGAGCCTTACACTCCCTACGCAGGGAGCTGCAGATATCCTGACCAACGACCTGACGGGAGACGGAACCATTGCGGATTATCTCCCGGGGACGAACGTGGGGTCCTTCGGGCGTGATGTGAAAGTACCTGCGCTCAATGCCAAGATCAGCAGCTACGACGGAACAACAGCCAACAAGCCAACCCCGGCCGGTCAAGCCCTCATCAGCGCCGGACTCATGACGGCCGACCAGTTGGTAAAGCTCGGAGGTGTGGCGGAGTCCGTGCCCCTCGCGCCCGCCGGCCAGGTCGGAATGGACTCCCTGATCACGACGAACCTGCGTTTCGGTTGGGTGCTGAAGCCCAAGCACATTTGGAGCTCACTCTCCGAAGCTTTCGCTATCGAGCCGCAGGTTTCCATCTTCAACCTTTTCAACATTGCGAACTATGACGGTCCGAATTCGCCTCTCAGCGGCGACCTCAATGGTGGCGCCGGGTCGGTGAACGGGACCACTCAGGCCGTGCGAACCAACCGCGTCGGACTGGGCTCTGGCGTGTTCGCCATGGGTGCTCCCCGGACGTTTGAGTTCGGCGTGAAAGTCTCCTTCTAGCTCCCGGCTTGAGGTTCTCCTTCCAGGGGTGAGGCGCCCAGCCTCACCCCTTGTTCTTTTCGCGTAGATACGCGCTTCCCTTTGTTCTCTGATTTCGCTATCGTGTGTTTCTGCGCTGCGGAGCGCCGTCAGCGTGTCTTGTCCGTATTTGACCATTTGCTCCGCAAGGAGTCTCGTCCTGATGCCACCTCCCCTCGAAAAGTCATCGAGTCTCTCAGTGAAGCTCGGGCCCGCGATCCTCACTGCTCTCCTACTGGGCTCGGTTCTGCTCGCGCCGCTTCCGCTGGCAGCCGTGGAGTGGTCCACGCTCTTCACCGCCCAGGATGTGCGCGATCACCTTTCCGCCGAACCCGGCCGCCCGGAGGCGCTCGAATTCTGCCGCAAGATGGGCATTACCAAAGTTTATATTGAATCCTTTCGCGATGGCTATCAGGCTGAGGAAGCCACCCTGAAGGCGGCACGAGATTTCTTCCGCCAGGCGGGCCTGAAGGTCTCCGGCTGCGTCACAACCACCGGGATCGGCAAGCACTCGACGGGTTGGGACGTCGCCGTCTGCTACACGCATCGCCCCAACCAGGAGCGGCTGGCGTCGGTCTTCCGCTTCACCGCCGCTCTGTTCGATGAGATTATGATTGATGATTTCTATTTCACCGACTGCGAATGCTCGGAATGTGGAGCGGCGAAAGGCGCGCTGAGCTGGCGGCAATACCGCGAGAAGCTGATGCTGGAAATGAGCCGCGAGCGCGTGCTCTGCCCCGCGCGGGCCGTGAATCCGCAGGTCAAGATCATTCTCAAGTTCCCCCAGTGGTATGACCACTTCCAGGACCGCGGCTATGTCCCGGACCAGGAAGCCGCGCTCTACGA
>PMYF01000077.1 GCA_003171295.1 Acidobacteriota bacterium
CAGGATGTGCGCCTCAAGGTTGGCGCAGGCAAGGCAGAGACAATCTCTGTTACGGCAGATGCCGAGCTGATTAACACCTCCTCTGCCGAACTGGGATCGACGGTCAATGAAGCCGCCATCTCCCAGCTCCCGCTCGACGGACGCGATCCTTCGAGCCTGGTTCTGCTGGCGCCGGGCACCGTCAACGTNNGCCTATGGCACCAGCAACCAGGGCTATTCCGCCCAGTTGGTGCAGTTGTCGCCGGATGCCATCGCCGAATTCAAGGTCATCACCAGCAACTACGGCGCCCAGTTCGGCTTTGCGCCCGGCGCGGTGGTCTCCATCGCCACCAAGAGCGGCACCAATAACTTCCACGGCGGCGCCTTCTGGTACATCCGCAACAACGACCTGAACGCCACCGACTGGTTCAGCCACCAGACCGATACACTGCGGCGCAACCAGTACGGCGTCTACGCCGGCGGGCCGATCAAGAAGGATAAGCTCTTCATCTTCGGTAACTACCAGGGCACCAAGAAAATCTGGAACTCGACCGATTCGTTGACCTCCACGCCGACCAACGCCATGCTCACCGGCGACTTCAGCGGCCTGGCTTCCACGGCTGGTGTCACAAACCTCGTTGGCCCCTTCAAGACCATTGGGGGTCTAGCCAACCAGCTCGACACCAGTATTGCCAGCCTATCTCCGGCCGCGCTTTATTTTGCAAAATATGGCATGATCAAAAGCGCCACTATAGTAGCCAACAGCGCGACTCTGGCCCCCGGAGTTCAAAGGGCCAACGGCGATATGATGTACACCTATCCCACCATCCACAACAGCTACGAAGAGGGCACCCTCAAGGTGGACTACAACGTCACGCCCTCGCAGATCCTCACCCTGCGCTCCTACTCCAACGCCTTCGAGGCTCCGTCGACCGACCAACCCGGCAACATGGAGAGCGCCTACAACCATCAGTCGTGGACTGCCAGCTTCTGGCAGCAGATGTATTACTTCAACAACCTGCTGCAGCACACCTGGACGATCAATCCGAAGACGGTTAACACCATCTCGGTATTCATGACCCAGATGAGCGCGCACAGCGGGGCCCAGGAACTGGGCAGCGACGGCAAGGCGTTGTGCTTCTCCAATAATAGCGGGGATTCCAATGGGGTTAATATTGGGGTCAACGAGCCCGCGGGCAGTTGCTACATGGGCGCTCTGCGCATCAACTCGAACTACGGCTTTGAGAGCGGCTGGGATGAGCCCTCGCAGGAACTCCGCACTACCCTCGGCCTGGTCGATACGCTGAACAAGCAGTTGGGCAAGCACTCGATCACCGCAGGCATCGACGTGATGCATCAACACGCGGTCGAGAATACGGCGTATCCGACTCAGCCGTTAATCGGGTTTGGAAGAAGTGGAACCGGTGGTGGTGTTAGTCCGTATACCGGAGCAGCCCTGGCCGATTATATGTTGGGCGCCGCAACGGGGTACATGCAGGGCGCCGGCGAGATTGCCGATGTGGCCGGCTGGCAGTTTGGACCCTTCATCCAGGACGACTGGAAGATTCTTCCCAACCTAACCATCAACCTGGGCCTGCGCTGGGATCCGAATACGCCTCCCGTCTCCCAAGGCGGCCGTGGCGCAGCCTGGATTCCCGGCACGCAGACCGTTGCCGGTTTCGCGAATAGCGCCCCTGGCCAGCAGAGCACAGTATTTACCAACGCTCCCGCGGGACTCGACTTCCCCGGCGATCCCGGCGTGCCCAATACCCTGATGAACAGCGACTACAATTACTGGGAGCCTCGCATCGGCGTAGCTTGGCAGCCCAAGTTCCTGCACCATACCGTCATTCACGCCGGCGCCGGAATGTTTACCGGTCCGCTGCAGTACTCGGAATACAACCACGCCGCCGACGTAGCCCCCTTCAGCCCCACCTTTAACTACTCTGGATGGTGCTGGCCCTGCAGCCCCGATACTGCCCTGGCAGGCGGTATTATCCCCTTTGATCACCCCTGGTCCGCTACCCCCTTTGTGACCAGCCCCTTCCCAGGAACATTCCCCTGGGCGTCGATTTCCTACAAACCAGCGAAAACCGTTGCCATTCCCGCGGGCCAGCAAGTCGGGCAGGTCTTCGCGCGCAACTTCAAGCTGCCCACGGTGTATGCCTGGAACGCCTCGGTCGAGCAGCAGCTCACACCGACGACGGCCTTACGCCTGGCTTATGTGGGCAACGAAACCGAACACCTGTCGGTGCTCATCGACATGAACCCGGAGTGGGCTACACACATACCCGTAAACCCGAACGTAGGGGACATCTACGATGACCAGAGCTGGGCGACGGCAAGCTACAACTCGCTGCAGTTCAGCCTGGATCAACACGTGTGGCACGGCCTCCAGGTGCAGTCCAGCTTCACGTGGGCGCATTCCATCGACATCGCCAGCAGCAGCAACGTCTCCTTCGGCAATCCGGCGCTGGGCAATCCAATCAGCGCCAAGTGGAACCGCGGCAACTCCAACGCGGATATGCCGTTTAACTGGATCAGCAACTTTATCTACATGGCCCCCTCTCTCAAGGAAAAGGGCAAGCTGATGGAAGAGACGGTAGGCGGCTGGCAGTTGAGCGGCATCATCACCCTGCAGAAAGGCAACCCATTCTCGATTGGCCAGTGGGGCACGGACCCCGGAGTCGGCATGTGGAATAACCGCGCCGATTTCGTTTCGGGCGTAGCCAACAATATGGGCAAGGGCAGCCACTGGGATTGGACTAACCCCAGCAAGGGCTACTTCAACCAGGCAGCTTTCACCCTTCCTGTCTCCTGTAACGACCAAACGCCGGGATGGTGCGGTTTCGGCGATACGGGCAAGAACGCCTACTGGGGACCGGGCGTCTTTGGCGTCGATGCATCGATCATGAAGAACTGGGTTCTGACGCCAGGAAAGATCTTCCAGTTCCGCTGGGATGCCTTCAACGCCACCAACCATCCGAACTTCGCCAACCCGTCGTCCACCGTGAATCAGGCCGCAGGTGTTTTTGGCGTGATCAGCGGCATGAACGGTAATTCTCGCGTCTTCCAAGGCGCACTTCGCCTCACCTTCTGATTTCGCACCTACAACGGAGGCCCGGGCGATGCGGATCGTCCGGGCCTCTTTTCACGCGCGTTGACCT
>PMYF01000445.1:0-11630 GCA_003171295.1 Acidobacteriota bacterium
CGGTGGGGCCACGAGGGCAAGGGATGAGAGGACGGGGACCTGCCCTTGCGGCCTCTGACCAGGTTGATGGCGTGTTGTAGCGCTGAGCGTTAGCTCAGCACCTGCCGACCTAAAAGGTCGGCGCTACCATGTTCTTCATCAACCCCCTCTACCCGCCGCCAGATAACCCCGGGGAAGGAAGAGACCCAAACTTTGCCGGAACCCGCAAATCCCAAAGTTAACGAAACCCGGTCCAGGCTCCGAGAAGGCTTCTTGCGCGTCGCCCGTCCCGCCTTCTACCTCAGTCAGAATTTGATCAGCCGCACTGGCGTCGTTTTGACTACGACGACCGGCATCACCCTGGTGATTGCTTTCGCATCGCTCCTCCTGGGTTATCAACCCAATCCTTACGTGGGGATTCTGCTCTATCTAATCCTGCCCTCGATTTTTGTGCTCGGACTCATATTGATTCCGATCGGCATCTACAAGGATTTTCGTAAGCAGCGTCATCTCGGCACACTCCCTACGGCCTATCCCCGCGTGGATTTCTCCCAGAGTGGTATACGAAGGACGGTCATGTTCGTGGCCATCATGACTGCGATCAACGTTCCGATTTTCGCGATCGCGAGCTACCGCGGCACCGTTTACATGGAGTCCACGCAGTTTTGCGGCCAGACCTGTCATCAAGTCATGTATCCGGAATACACCGCCTATCAGCGATCTCCGCACGCGCGCGTCGCCTGCGTGGAGTGTCACATCGGCCCGGGCGCGCCCTGGTTTGTGCGCTCGAAGCTTTCGGGCACCTACCAGGTTTTTGCCGTGACCTTCAACCTCTACCCGCGGCCGATCCCCACGCCCATTCACAATTTGCGCCCGGCGAGGGAGACCTGCGAGCAGTGCCACTGGCCGGAGCGTTTCTCCGGCGACAAGCTGGTGATCAGGACGAAGTTTGCCGACGACGAAAAGAATTCCCTCACCCGGTCGGTGCTCCTGGTTCATATCGGGGGAAGGAATCCGGACCGCAAGCTGGTGGGGATTCATGGCCGTCACCTGGGGTTGGTGGCCTACCTCGCCCCGGACAAGAAGCGGCAGGAGATTCCCTGGGTAAGCTATCGAAACGAGGACGGAACGGTCACGGAGTTTGCCTCCACGGAAGCTCCCCCCAAGGCAGACCTCCTGGCGCACGGTGAACGGCGCACCATGGATTGCATGGACTGCCACAACCGCCCCACCCACACCTTCGACATGCCGGAAGGGGCCGTAAATCGTGAAATGGCCGCGGGCCGCTTCAGCTCCTCTCTCCCCTTTATCCACGAGGTGGCGATTGATCTTCTGAAGAAGGACTATCGCAGCCGGGCGGTGGCCGAGACCGAGTTGCCGGAAGCGCTGCGGCAGTACTATCGCGAGAACTATCCCGCCGTTTACAATGCGCAGCGCGCCGCGATCGAAGAGGCCGCCAAGGCGCTCTGGTATATCTATGAGGGCAATGTGTTCCCGGAAATGAACATCGCCTGGGGAATCTATCCCAACAATCTCGGGCACAACGATTTCCCCGGGTGCTTCCGTTGCCACGATGGCAACCACAAATCAAAGGGTGGGAAGGAAATCACGCAAGACTGCAATGCCTGCCATGCCCTCCTGGCGATGGATGAGGCCGACCCCAAGATTTTGCACGAACTCGCGGGAGGGAATTAGTTTTCGCCGGCAGGGTGGAATAATCCGGCGATGGGGTAGTGCCCTTGTTTGGGCGGAGTGAATTCTAAGACAGGGGGTCGGACCTTTAGGTCCGACAATAGCCAGGACTTCAGGCGGGGCCTTCAGGCCCTGAAGCTTCAGGGGCTTAAAGCCCCTGACGACGTGCAGCCCGATCGTGTCGGAGCTAAAGCTCCGACCCCCTGCACAGCTCCCACGGGCGCAACTTTTCTACTTAGGACACCACCCGGCGATTGCATTTTGTTTCATTTTGGACGCCAAGCACGGTAGAATCTGCTCAAGGAGGATTTCATGAGGTTACTTAAGGTACTTATCGTTCTTACTGTTATTACTGGCTCATTGCTGACTCTTGCTACCGCAAAGCCTGAGTATGCCAAGAAAGAAGGCAAGGCCTGCACATTCTGCCACGTCAAAGCAGGTCAGAAAGACCTCAACGACGCGGGGAAGTACTACAAAGAACACAGCCATTCACTGGAAGGCTATAAGCCTGCTGAGAGCAAGTAGACCTGATTGCTGAGGGGACTGAACAGGCTGCGGAAAAACCCTCCGATGCTGTCATCCTGAGCCCTTCGCTGTCATCCTGAGCGAAGCGAAGGATCTCGGTATTTCGCTCAGGGTAAACTGCGCGAAGGACCCCTGTATTTGAATTTTCATGCAAATACAGAGGTCCTTCGTCGGCTTCGCCTCCTCAGGATGACAGGGTGAGGGGTCTTGCCGTCGCCATGGCTTCGGCAAACTTAAACTCAAATAGTCAGGTTTCAAATGTCAGGCTGCCAGGAGAAGCGCTTCCCATGCCCACGCCCGACGCGACCACGGACAAGGCCAGCCAACCGACCCGCCGCTGGGTGAACGTCCTCCTGGGGAGTGGCCTTGCCGCTTCCGTGGCCTCCTTTCTTTACCCGGCCCTTCGCTACATCATCCCTCCCGCGGTGGCGGAATCCACCAGCCGGTCGGTGGTCGCCGCCAAGGCCGGCGAGCTCAAAAACAACACCGGGAAGGTTTTCAAGTTCGGCTCCAAACCCGGCCTGTTGGTGCGCACAGTTGACGGCACGTATCGCGCCGTCTCCGCAGTTTGCACGCACTTGAACTGCACGGTTCAATACCGCGAAGACCTCCACCAAATCTGGTGCGCTTGTCATAACGGGCTCTACGATGTGGAGGGAAGGAACGTAAGTGGCCCACCCCCTCGGCCGCTGGAGGTGTTTGAGGTCCACGTCCAGGGTGAGGACGTGGTTGTGACGCGAAGCGCCTGACGATGAGCAGCCTATACCGCCGCACTCTCGCCTGGTTGGACGAACGGTTTGGCACCGGTAGCGTGGAGGAGTTCCTCCGGCACAAAACGGTCCCCGTCCATCGGCACACACTTTGGTATTACTTCGGCGGGATCACCTTGTTCCTGTTCATTATCCAAGTGCTCACCGGAATCCTGCTGCTGCTCTATTACCGCCCCACACCGAACGACGCCTTCGAGAGTGTGCAGTACATGGTGACCCAGGTGCGCTTTGGCTGGCTGATCCGCTCCGTGCACAGTTGGTCGGCGAACCTCATGATCTTTGCGGCGTTCGTTCACATGTTCAGCGTCTATTTCCTGAAGGCCTATCGCAAACCGCGCGAACTCACCTGGGTCACCGGAATGCTGCTGCTCTTCCTGGTCATGGGGTTTGGCTTCAGCGGCTACTTGCTTCCCTGGAACACGCTGGCCTTCTTCGCCACCAAGGTGGGGACGCAGATGGCCGGTTCAGTTCCCTTCATCGGAAAGTTCCTGCTGGTCTTTTTGCGCGGCGGCGAAGAAGTGACCGGCGCGACCCTGACTCGCTTCTTTGGATTCCACGTCGCGGTTCTGCCCGGCCTGGTCACCATCCTGCTGGCTACACACCTTTTCTTAGTGCAAAGGCTGGGGATGAGCGTGCCCCCCAGCGTCGAGCGAAAAATCGCCGAGGGAGGGGCCCCGGCTCGCACCATGCCCTTCTTCCCCAATTTCCTGCTGCGCGACATGATCGGCTGGTACGCCGCGCTGGGCATGCTGGGAGCGCTCGCTGCCATCTTTCCCTGGGAACTGGGAATGAAGGCCGATCCTTTTGTGCCGGCTCCCGCAGGCATCCGGCCCGAATGGTATTTCCTGTTCATGTTTCAGACGCTGAAATACCTTCCCTCGAAAGTCCTCTTTGTGGATGGTGAACTACTGGGCATCTTCGGATTCTCCGCGGCGGCGCTGGTTTGGGTTGCCGTTCCCTTCCTCGACCGGCGCATCGGCTTCGGGCGAGTGACGCGGCTCTTCACCGGCTTGGGAGTTTTCGCACTCGGCTACATGATCGTTCTTTCGTTGCTGGCTTTACGATAACAAAGCGGGTAGCGGGTAGTGTCCTAATTTGAGAAGCTGCGCTTGAGGGAGTTGTGCAGGGGGTCGGAGCTTTAGCTTCGACATGTGCAGGGACTCGGAGCTTTAGCTCCGACATGTGTAGGGGGTCGGAGCTTTAGCTCCGACATGTGTAGGGGGTCGGAGCTTTAGCTCCGACATAATCGGGCCGTGCGCAGCCGGGGGCTTTTAGCCCCTGAAGCTTCAGGGCCTAAAGGCCCCGCCTGAAGGTTTGGCTATTGTCGGACCTGAAGGTCCGACCCCCTATATTGAGATTTACTCCACTCTGATCGCTATGAAAACTGCGCTTGCCACACTCCTGATCTTGATCGGCGCGCTGGGCGCCGCCGCGGCGGATTCCAGCTCCTGTATCGACTGCCACGCCGCGCTGGACGACGCCAGGTTGGCGAATCCTGCCAAACTCTTCCCCGGCGACATTCATCATCAGGCGGGATTGACGTGCGCGGACTGCCATGGCGGCGACCCCAAAGATGCATCCATGAACGCCATGAGCCGGACCAAGGGATTTCACAGCGTTCCCAAGAAAGGCCTCATCCCGGATTTCTGCGCCCGCTGTCATTCCGACATCGCTTACATGCACCGCTTCAATCCCAAAATGCGCGCTGACCAGTTGGCCCAATACCTCACCAGCGTGCACGGCAAAAGGCTGCGCCAAGGCGATACCCAAGTCGCTGCTTGCGTGGACTGCCACGGGATTCACAATATCCTGGCTGTTTCCGATTCGCGTGCGCCGGTTTACCCCACCAACGTAGCCACCACTTGCGCGCGCTGCCACGCGGACGCCGCCTACATGAAGAACTACAAAATTCCCACCGATCAGGTGGCGCACTACCAGAAGAGTGTGCATGCCCGAGTGCTCTCCGAGGGTGACACCTCTGCCCCCACTTGCACGACATGCCATGGGAACCACGGCGCCACCCCCCCGGGGGTCAGCTCAGTCGCCAATGTCTGCGGAACATGCCACGCTTTCTTTGCGCAACTCTTCCAGAAGAGCCCCCACCAGGCCGCCTTCGCAAAAATGGGGCTGCCGGGCTGCGTGCAATGTCATTCCAACCATGAGATCGTGAAGCCCTCAGATGATTGGGTAGGAGTGGGACCGAAGTCGGTCTGCATCGCCTGCCACGCCTCCGGTGATACCGGTTACCAGACCGCCCACGCTATGGCTCAGGATATCGCGCGCCTGGACCTCTCCATCGCGCAAGCCGAGGGCATTTTGGACACCGCTGAGCGCAAGGGGATGGAAGTCTCCGGCGCCAAACTTGACCTCGCCAGCGCCCAAGAAGCCCTGGTCAAAGCACGCGTCAGTGTCCACACGTTTCGAGATGAGGAAATCGGAAAGCTTTCGAAGCAAGGCCTGGAAATCGCCGCTCGTTCAAACCAGGCAGGCGTCGCGGCGCTCGCAGAATTGAACTTCCGCCGCGAAGGGTTGGGAATCGCCCTCGTTACCATCCTTGTGGCCATCGCGGGACTCTACCTGAAAATCCGCCAAATCGAATCCCGGCAGAAGAGTTAGCCCTAATACTGTTTTGAATTTCCTACCCCTGTCATCCTGAGCGAAGCGCTGTCATCCTGAGGGCAGCGCCTAGCGCCGCCCGGAGGTCATCTCCTGCGTCTGGCACAGGCGCACCCGCGCATCGACAGCGCGGAAGTCTCTGGCATCAGGGAACACCAGCAGGGGATTGATCTCAATTTCCGCCAGCTCCGGCAACTCCTCCACGAGTTGTGAGAACCTCGCAAGGATTCCCGCGAGCGCCTGGAGATCCACGGGGGCTTCCCCGCGCACGCCTTCCAGCAGGCGAAAGCCGCGAATGTGGCGGATCATTTCCTGCGCCTCGAGGTCCGTGAGCGGCGGCACGCGGAAGACCACGTCCTTGACGGTTTCCACGTAAATGCCGCCCAGGCCAAACATCACGAGGGATCCGTACGTCGGGTCTTGCGTCATCCCCACGATGATTTCACGCCCGCCACGCACATATTCCTGAACCAGGAACCCCAGATTTTCCGCCGCTCCCGCGGCTTGGCCTCGATACCGGGCAACGGACTGCGTCATTTTCTCCGCGGCTGCCAGCAGTTCCCTGGCATCGCGAAGATCGATGCCTACGGCCCCGGCCTCCATTTTATGCACCAATTCCGGCGCTACGGCTTTGAGGACCACCGGGTAGCGAAGGCCTTCTGCAACGCGTTCGAGCTCTTCCAGGTTCGCCACCGTTGTGGATTCAGCCACGCGAATTCCGTAATACCCGATCAGGCGCAGGCTTTCTTCCACCGACAGTTGGGCTCGCCCCTGCTGGTGGACTTCCTGGATGAGCTCTTCCGCCGCGCCGCGCCGCACCTCGAACCGCTGCAACTCCCCCACCGGCCGTTCGCGCCACACGCGATAGCGATCGAGTGCCGCGAGTGCGTTCACTGCCGACTCCGGAAAGATGTAAAGGGCCAGGTGGTTCGGATGATCCCGGTTCAGTTGCGTGAAGAATTCCTCGGGAGCCATCATGACCGCAACCACGGGCTTGCGGTATCTATGCCGCAATTCTTCGAGTCCCAGGATAATGTCCATGGCGCTGATCATCATGGGAGGAACGAAAACCACCAGCAGCATGTCCATGCCGTCATCCTCCAGCAAAATGCGCGCGCAGGCGTCGTACTTGCTGCGATCCGATTGAGGAGTCATGTCCACCGGGTTCTGGATGCTCGCCTCGGGAGGAAGCAGGCGGCGCAGCTCACGGCGTGTCCGCTCCGTGAAACTGGCCATGCTAAGCCCGTTCGCAATGGCGGCGTCCGTGGCCATAATGGCGGGACCGCCGGCATTGGTGAGAATGCCCAGCCGGTTGCCACGCGGCAGGGGATTCTTCGAGAACGCCAGCGCGAGATCAAACAACTGTTCCACGGTGTTCACGCGAATAACACCACACTGGTCCATCAGCGCGTCCGTGGCGATGTCGAGCCCTTGACGCGTCGCAAGCGTTCCCGTGTGAGAGGTCGCGGCGCGCGCCCCCGCCTCCGTCCGGCCGGACTTTACCACTAGCAGCGGTTTCCGCTTCGAAATCCGCCGGCAGATTTGCATGAACTGCTGGGCGTTTCCGAACGACTCAAGGTACATCAGGATCAAATCGGTCTGCGCATCATCTTCCCAATACTGCAGCAGGTCGTTACCTGAGACGTCGGTCTTGTTGCCCAGGCTCACGAAATGGGAAAAGCCGATGTCGAGCTGTCCCGCAATATTGAGGATGGCCACGCCCAGGGCTCCGCTCTGCGACATGAAGGCGATTCGCCCCGCCAGGGGAAGTGTAGGCGCAAACGTTGCGTCCATGCGCACGGTGGGCTCGGTGTTGATCACCCCCATGCAATTCGGCCCGATCATCCGCATGCCATAGCGCTCGACCCGGTCTCCCAGTTCGGCTTCGAACCGCTTTCCTTCTTCGCCCGACTCTGAAAACCCCGCCGTGATGACCACCAGGCCTTTCACTCCCTTTTTCCCGCAATCATCGACCACACCCAGCACCTCACCGCGCGGCACCACGATGATCGCCAGATCCACGGGGTCAGGAATCGACAACACGGTGGGAAAGGCCTTGATAGAGTGAATAAACTCCGCTTTGGGATTAACTGGAAAGAGCTTGCCGTTGAAGTCAAACTCAATGAGCTGATGCAGGATTTCACGGCCGATCGATCCGGCTCGGCGTGAGGTTCCGACGACCGCGATGGATTTTGGCCGGAGGATAGCATCCAGGGGGTTCATGGGAATTCCTTTCGCAAGGGCGAGTTGTTCCTGCCAGAGCCATTGAAAGCTCATTCCCCCGCTATGTCAACCGGAAGTGTGTCGGAGTGCACCCCCGCGAATTTGACACGCTGCAGCTTTACCGGTAGAGTCAGCGCGATCTTCTTGATTGGTGATATTCGGAGGGAACCGATGAGACTCTTGAGGCGGGTCGGGATCTTGTGTGCTGGGGCGCTGGTTTTCGCAGCCGCGGGAATGGCGCAAGGCCGGTTTCAACTCAAGGAAGGAGACCGGGTGGTCTTCTACGGAGACAGCATCACGGACCAGAGGCTCTACACCGTTCTGGCAGAGACCTACGTGGTTACGCGCTTCCCGAAACTCCGCGTGGGGTTCATTCATTCAGGTTGGGGTGGCGACCGGGTCACGGGCGGGGGCGGCGGTCCCATTGACGTGCGCCTGAAGCGAGACGTGATTGCCTACAAACCCACGGTGATGACCATCATGCTCGCCATGAATGACGGCGGCTACCGCGCCTGGGACGATGCCTTGTTCAAGACGTACTCGGGCGGATACGAACACATCATCGACTCCGTGAAGAAGGCGTTGCCCGCCATTCGTGTCACGGTAATTCAGCCCTCTCCTTACGACGACGTGACCCGGCCGCCGGACTTCGCAGGCGGGTACAACGCCGTGCTGATCCGCTACGGTCAGTTCGTCAAGGAATTGGGCGACCGTGATGGCTTGATTGTGGCCGACATGAACACGCCCGTGGTCGCGATGCTGGAAAAAGCCAAGGCCGCAGACCCGGAACTTGCGAAGAAGATAATCCCTGACCGCGTGCACCCGGAGGAGAGCGGGCACTTGGTTATGGCGGAGGCCCTGCTCAAGGCCTGGAACGGACCATCTTTGGTGGCAGCGGTAGAGATTGATGCTGCCGCGAGGCGCGCGGTGCGCACCGAGAAGGCGCAAGTGACGGCGCTGCACTTCAATCGCGAGATTTCCTGGACTGAAACGGACGACGCGCTTCCCGTCCCCTTGCCGCACCCACTGGATGCGGTTGGCAAGGATTTCGCTCTGGCGGTCCAGAGCTCGGATTTTGTTGAGGCGCTCGACCAGGAACCCCTTAAAGTCACGGGATTGACCGCAGAGCGCTACGCGCTGAAGATTGATGGTGAGAAAGTCGGCGATTTCACGAAAGGGCAGTTGGCGGAAGGGGTCAACCTGGCCCTCGAGGCCACGCCCATGTCCAAGCAGGCCTCTCGTGTGCACGATCTGACCGTGAAGCACAACGATTTGCACTACGCCCGCTGGCGGGAGGTTCAAACGCCGTTTCAGGATCTCCACGTTTCAGGCGAGCAGGCTGCTCTGGACGCCCTGGACAAACTGGAACAGGAGACTGTCCAACTGCAACGCGCCGCTGCCCAGCCCAAGCCCAGGCACTATGAATTGACGCCGGATTGAGCAGCCGCCAGTTTCAGCCGCGCATTCGGGCAAGCTCCGCTCACGAGCGCAGTATCCTACGCGGCCTGCGCCAGTAACTCGGCGCGAACATTCTTCAAGACGTACAGGCCGCGCTCCACGCCGACCTCGCCGGGAAGAATAGGGTCTTCGTTTTCAATGCTCATGATTCCCTGGAAGTCGGCGTCCATATAGGCCTTCACGACCTCCTTCCAGAGGTGCGCGCCGTGACCATAGCCGACGGCGCGGAAGAAAACCGAGCCCTCGGTGGCCTTCGCCGGATCTTCTGGAAAGTTCAAGACTCCAAACCTCGCAGTCGTATCCTTGACCATTACGGTGTCTTTCATGTGCGCGTGATAGAGGGCACCCTGCTTGCCAAGGTAATGGATGACTTCGACCGGGTCACACCCTTGCCAGAACAAATGGCTATGGTCGCAGTTAGCCCCGATTTCTTCACCCACGGCATCGCGCAGTTTCATAAGCGTCTTGGGGTTGAACACGACAAAGTTGGGATGCATTTCCAAAGCGATCTTGCGAATGCCATGTTCACGCGCGAACCTTGCGGCTTGTTTCCAATACGGGATCACGCGCTCGTTCCACTGATACTTCAGCACCTGATCATGTTCCGGAGGCCAACGGTAGGTGGCCCAGTTCGGCATCTTATCCGTCGGCGATCCAGCCGGGCAGCCGGAGAATCCCACGATCACCGGCACTTCCAAACGCTCCGCCAGGAGGACGGTGTTGCGGAAATACTCGTCGTCTCGGGCCGCAATCTTGGGGTCGGGGTGAACAGGATTGCCATGGCAGCTCAACGCCGCCACCAGAATCCTGTGGTCCTCAAATTTCTTCTTCCAAGCCCTGGCCTTGATAGGGTCCGCGAGGATCTCCGCGACGGGGCAATGCCGGGTGCTGGGATAGCCGCCCGTCCAAACTTCCACCGCCTCAATTCCGAGCGCAGACATCTTCTCGAGCATCTCTTCAAGCGAGAGGTGATCGTAAACGGGATCGAAAACGCCAATGGGGATTTGACAGGACGGCTTGGGAGGGACAGGAATGGCGGGTCGCGCCGTGGGAGTTTCACCCGCTGCCACGCCCCGTCCTATCGCCGGCGCCGTCGCGATCAAACTTCCCGTGGTTGCCAGAAATCTCCTCCGGCTCACGGAACCTGCGTCTTTTCCTTTGCTCATTTCATCACCCCCCTGCTTCGAACTGTGAAGTATACGCCAAAAGTTGTATTAGGTAGCGGCGCAATCCAGCCGCTGCGATCCCGCCTCTCGAAATAGAGTGAAGCCCGGCTGGACGCGCTTCCGGCAGGAATCTATAATCGGCCACGGCGCCTTCAGGGGAACTCCTGAGCCACCAGTCCAAACCAGACCCTCCGCTGGCGCACAGGGAGACAAGGCGGCCGCGGGTTTGTTCGCAGATCCGCATTTCTTCTTAAAAGGTGACGTGTATGCGTTCCACCCACAAAATTGCGAAGCGGTTGAATGTGCTCGCGCCCGTTCTGCTGATCGTAATGCTCGGCGTCGCCTGGTTCGGCGGGGTGCCCATCGCGCGGTTAGACGCTCGTCCGCCGGCCACGCTGCACGCCTTCACCGACCAGACGACTTATAACATGGGCTCGCAGGTTCGCCTGCAAATCCTTCTCCCCGCGGCGCGGGAGCTCACCTCAGCCCCCCTCGACGTGGTTGCCTTCGTGCGCTACGCGGGTGAAGACCAGGTGGTGAAGAGGGAGGGAGCAACCATCCTGTCGAACGTCGCGCCGCAGCGCGAGGCTTCCGCGACCGGCTATCGAATCTTATGGGAAATCCCCAGCCAGGCGCGGACCGGGAGGTACGAAATTGACCTGGTGGCGCGAGACTCGCGCACGCAGGCTGAGGTTCTGAGTATGCCGCGCGCGGCGTCCTTCGCGGTGCATCGGAAACTTGTTGCGATTGACCGGATCCAACTCAACAAAGCGTTCTATGCACCGGGAGATGCCGTCGCTTGCCGGGTTCTCATCCGCAATCTCACGAATCAGAGGCTGGAGGGCCTGCGCGTGGAGTTCTCAGATCGCTATTGGCCCTGGATTGCAGGGCCCGCACAACTTGCAGCGACGAGTACTTTCACGTTGACGGATAGGTTATCGCTGCCGCCCCAAGGAGAGGAGCAACTTTCCGCGGAGCGTGCGGCGGTCGCAAAAAACGTTCCCAAACCGGCGATTCATCAGTATGGAGTGGTCGTCTGGGACCTTAGCCGCAAGAACGTTTATGATATTGCCTTCAGCCCGATGGTCTTCATCAATCCATCCGGGGTTGACGCGCCGAAGCCTTACCCCGGGCAATACACTTACCCTCAGCTTGATGCCGTCAACACCTCAGGCTATCGGCAATTCCAACCAGAGCCATT
>PMYF01000445.1:11688-13448 GCA_003171295.1 Acidobacteriota bacterium
TGGCGGAGGAAGTGAAATTCGCTCTTCCGCCGGGCGCGAGCGGCCTCTACCGGGCGCGGGTGGAGGTGTCTCGCACCTCGGGACAGGCGCTGGCCACGAACACGCTCGAACTCGGCGTCAATCCGCTTCCCAAGTCCGTCCTGCTGTTCTGCGCACACGAGGATGACGACGGTACCCAGATGGGGTTCATCCGGGCCGCGGTGGAGAATCACATTCCCATCCACGTGGTTTACCTTACTAGTGGTGACGCGGGCGCCTGCGACCGGTACTATGAACATTCCTGCGGCCCGGCCGAGGCGCTGAACTTCGGCGCCCTCCGCATGGAAGAAGCGCGCGCGGCGCTGGGTCACCTCGGCGTGCCGCGAGAGGACATTGTCTTTCTGGGATTGCCGGACGGCGGTTCGGGCGAGATCTGGTATGACCACATTCCGTCGTCCGATCCATATCTCTCCGTTCTGTTAGCCAGCGACCATGCGCCATATGAGGGTCTCTTCCGGCCGAATCTGCCGTACGCCCGGGAATCCGCCGTCGAGGCCGTGAAGGAGATCATCAAGAAGTTTCAACCCGAAGTCATCTTCACCGCACATCCGCCCGCGGAGGGCCACATCGACCACATTGTGAACAACTATTTTGTGGTGAGAGCGATGCAGCAATTGCTCCGCGAGGGCGCCATCTCACCCCATGTCGAAGTGCGGGTGGACCGTGTCTTCGACCCCACGAGCCACCCTCCCACTCCCTACCATTATGAGGATCACACGTTCTATGTCGCGGGCGAAGCGATGGCGCTCGCGCAAGAGGCCGGGTGGTACTATCAATCACAGGNNAGCACGAAGGCTGGAACGAGAAAGAGTGAAGGATGGAAACACCGAGCGAGTGGGCAAAGAGGTTCAACCGCGAAAAGACGGGCGAAGAGGCGGGCTCGCCTAACCCGGAAGCCGAGACAGTTGATCGTCCCGCTCCGGTTGGGGAATTTCCCACCGAGGCGTTTCTATGCCCGACGTGCGGCCAGTTGCTCGGCGCTTCGTGTCGCGTGTGCGTGGCTTGCGGACACACTATCGATCCTGCCAAGATCATCCAGCCACAGGAGGCGGTGGCGATAGCGCCGCCCGTACCGGCCCCAGAAGCCAAGCCCGTGCCGATACCTTACCCGTGGCGCATATTCTTTGCTGTCCTGGTGATCTCTTTCCTGCTGGCGCAGGTCTTCATCGAACTCTGGGGACTGGAGAAGGCTCAGTTGGCGATGGGGGGAGCGCAAACCCTGGCCGGCATCTGGGTTTTTTTCGATGCGCTCTCGCGGCGCATTCCCTGCCCGTGGCGGTGGGGGCTGGGCTCGATGCTGCTGCCCGTCATCATTTTTCCCTGGTATCTGGCGCGCAGAAAAGTACCGGAGTCGGCCTGCCCATTTGTCGAAAGGGCGGTGGGCCCGATTACACGTTTCTTGTTTTTTGCCCTGGTTACCTTCTTCCTGATGAGTGCAATTTTCTACCTCCTGCACGGTCCGGCGCCGAAGTAACAAAGCGGGATGCGGCGAATTTCTGGTGCCGTGTCACTTAAGCTCGTCCAATGATTCGTCAGGGCACGCCTTCATAGGCTGCGGAAAAACCTCCAAAGCTGTCATCCTGAGCGAAGCGAAGGACCCCTGTATTTGAATTCCCAAGCAAATACAGAGATCCTTCGTCGCCTATGGCTCCTCAGGATGACACTCCAGCGAGGTTTTCATCAACCTACTGAGAAGTCATCCGGCGCAGAGCTAGGCATGG
>PMYF01000149.1 GCA_003171295.1 Acidobacteriota bacterium
CGCGCCCCGTAGCGCTCCTCCGGAAGCAGCGTCTGGTGGCGCCACAACAGGTGGTTCTCAAGCAAATCCTCATAGGTGAAATCCGTGCCCAGCAGGCTCTCGCCCCAGCTTCCCGTGGGGATTTCTTTGGGCGCTCGGTCGCCGGAATGGCCGGTGCGGACCGTGGCGGGTCCCCGGGAGGGAACGGACAGGAGCAGGCGGACGCGCGCCAGCAGTGGGGCGCTGACCTCGCAGAAGATCCGCAGGCCGTCGGGGAAAGCGTGGGCACGAAAGGCAATCGGAAAACTCTTCCGCTCTCCGAAAGGCGAGACGCGCACCAGGCGGCCGCTGGCCGTATAGTCGGTTGAGTTGCGCAGGGTGCGGACCCGCGTCAAGACTTCCTCCCGTGTGGCCGCGGGCGGGACGGCCAGGGGCAGCAGCAACAAGGCAACGAGTTTCTTCGGCAGAAACATGGGTTAGGGGGAACAGATGCGGCCGTCGCGGATCCGTATGGTGCGCTCGGCCAGTTGGGCGACGGTGGCTTCGTGCGTGACCACGACCAGGACCATGCGGCGTTCGGCCTGGATGCCCGCCAACATGGCCATGATCTTAACGGAGTTTTCGCTGTCGAGGTTGCCCGTGGGTTCGTCGGCGAGCAGGATTTCGGGGTCGTTGGCCAGGCTGCGGGCGATGGCCGCACGTTGGCGCTCACCGGCGGAGAGCTGATTGGGATATTGCTGGAAGCGGTGCTCCAGACCCACCTCGCGCAGCAGTGCCGCGGCCTTCTCTTCACGCTGGCGCCAGCTCAGTTCGGTTTCGAACATCGGCACTTGCACATTCTCGAGCGCGCGCAGCGTGGGAAGCAGATGGAAGGCCTGAAAGACGAACCCCACGCGGCGTGAGCGGTAGGCATCCAGGTCGAAGGAGTTGGCCAGGGATTGGCCTCGGAAGCGGATCTCCCCGCCGGTAGGCTGATCCAATCCGCCGAGCAGGTGCAGGAGGGTGGACTTTCCGCTGCCGCTGGGGCCGGTGACCGCCACGAACTCGCCCCCGTTCACCTCGAAATCCACGCCGCGCAAGGCCTGGATGCGGCCCTCATCAAAGTGCTTGGTGACGTTTCTTGCCTCGAGCAGGCAGTCACTCATAACGCAAGGCCTCCACGGGCGAAAGGCGCGCTGCCCGGTGCGCGGGCAGGAAGCCGGCCAGCAGGCCCACGACCACCGCGATGCCCAGCGCTTCCACACAGTGCAGGATAGGAATCGAACTGGTGACGAAACTGGCCGTGGCCGGCACCTTGGAGAGGATGCGCAGCGCCAGCCACCCGCCCGCCACGCCGAAACAGCCGCCCACCAGGCCCAGGGCAGCGGCCTCGATCAGGATAAGCTTCATCACCCGCGAGCGCCTCCAGCCCAGGGCCCGCAAGACGCCGATCTCCCGGGTGCGTTCGAAAACCGACATGGCCATGGTGTTGGCGATCCCCAGGGCGCCGATGAAAAGGGCGATGAGGGACGTGCCCCAGGCCATGGAGCGAGCCAGGGCAACGAGCTGATTGTTGCGCGCGCGGGTGATGGCGGGGACGGCTTTCAGGCCTGGGAGCGCTGCTTCAATCGCAGCACGAGCCTCTAGAACGCGCTGCGGGTCGAGCTCCCCCTGGGAGTCCTTGCGCAGATGCACATGGAAAGCCGTGACCTTTCCGCCGAGGTCGGACAGCTTCTGTAACTGGCGCAGGGGTAAGACGGCCGCGCCGGCTTCCAGGGCGGACCCTCCCCGGTAAACGCCCACCACCTGAAAGGAGGCGCCTTGGATGTCCATGAAGTCGCCTGCTTTCTTGCCCAGGTTCTCCGCTAGCATCTCGCCCAGCATCACCTCGGGCTGATCGTCGCGAAACCGGCGTCCCTCGAGGAGAGTGAGCCCCTCCATCTCGAAGGAATTGGCCGGCCATCCAAAGACCAGGGCGTTGACCTCGGGCGTGAGGTCCATCAGGTTCACGATCATGGGATCAGCGACCGCAACGGCAGGGAGGGAGCGCAGCTTCTCACCCACCGACTCATCCACGAAAGTGTTCAGGAATGTCTTCTGCACCACAGCCAGGTCCGTGCCCGAGCTTTCATAGAGCTTCAGCCATTGCTCTTCAAAGGAACGTGAAAACCCCACGAGTGCCACGAACGCAGCAATGCCCACCCCCACTCCGCAGAGCGTGAGTGCGGTGCGCAGGGGGCGGCGGAGGAGGTTCTTCAGCGCAATTCGGAAGAAAGACATCGCTTAAACCAGGGTGCGACAAACGTCTGAAGGATCCTCAAGCAGGTTGCGGTTCGACGTCCTGAGCATGTCATCCACAACTCGCAAGCTTCTTCGCCGTCCGCCCCCGCGAACTTCCCAAGCTAACCACCTTCCGGAATGTTGAACTAGGCCGGGGGCAACTCAGACAGCTTCACCCAATAGGCCTCCTGGGAGAGGCGGCAGCGCGCTGACGGTTTAGCATATAGCGGGTTGGTGCTCATCGCTTCCCAAATCTCCCTCAGTGGACGCTCGCGGATGTTGCCGAAGGTGTAGGGGGTGAAATCGCATGGGCACACGTCGCCGTTGGCCCGCAGATGGATCTGCACCATGGCGGCCGGGCAGCCCTCCGCCACGCAGGGATAGGCGATGCTGGAAAACATTGTCTGATGGATGATGCGCGGGTAGTCGGCGAGGGACGTGTACTTGGCGCGGAAGTCAACGATGTGGCGCGCGTCCTCCTCGCTGAGCATGCACTCGCGCTGCGCTGAGAGGCGCCCAGTGGGGATGACATCGAAGAGGAAAACTTCCAGCACGCCGAGATCGCGGGCGAGGTCCATCATGGCGTCCAGTTCCCCGTCTGCGATTTTCTCCTTGGTCGCATAGGTGGAGATGCCGGTCAGAATTCCAGCCTGCTGGCAGAGCCGCAACCCTCGGTAAGCCTTTTCCGCCAGGCCCGGGCGCTGGCGGTTGGCGTCGTGCCGGGCGGGGTCGGAGTGATCCAGGCTGACGAAAACCCCGAAGGCGCCCGCTTGCTTCAACCGTTCGACGGCGTGCTCCCGAAGAAACTCACCGTTGGTGAAAAGAGTGCAGACGCTGCGCGATCGGTCAACCGCGGCGACGAGGTCGTAGATGTGCTCGTAAAGTAGAGGCTCGCCTCCTGTGAGGACGACGCAGGTGGTGCCCAGCGCGAGGCTCTGCTCGATCGTACTCTTCAGCTCCTCGAAGCGGAGGGCGCTGGCCTCGCGCCGCGTCCTATCCTGATAATCCGCCGCTGAGCAGTGCAGGCAGTCGCACTGGCAGTTGTAAGTAACGGCCACCGTGAGGACATGGGGAGTGCGTCCCAGGGCGCCAAAGTTCACCTCGGCCGAGGCGGCCGTCTGCCCTTGCAGCATGTTCTCCATGATCAACTTCACCCGGCGCCGGGCGGCGAGGGAGCCGAGCGGGGGCGTGAGGAGGGAGAATGCCTTGGAGCCGTCCTCCAAGGTCACCAGCGGCTTGCCGTTGATGTAATAGTTTTCCTGAGCGCGGCGGTAGTTGGCCATCGTATTCCGGATGGCGCTACGCTGCCAGGCTTTGAGGTCGGTTTTGACCGATGGCGCTGGGTGATTTGTGTCCGGGTCTGGCACGTCAGCCGGGGCCTCCATGAGGTATCGTCATGGCCCGGTCCCTCACCTCCGCGCCAGGCTTCGCGCTTTGTACAGTAGTGCAGTATAACGTAAACGAACCCAGAGTCAACCCGCGTCGGGATACGGTAGTGGGTCAGTTTGGCTTTTTGTAGCGGCGGTCTATGATCGCCGGCTTTTGATTCAATAGGTTCCGGCGCTCACAGAGCGCCGCTACAGCAAACTGACCCACTACGCGGAATACGAGTCGGGATACGCAGGACTGTGCCCGGGAGGTGGAATCCACTCTGTCGAGGTCGGCTCGCTGCGGTTCGGCGTAGGTTGTGCAAAAAGAGCATAAGGCTAGCGGGGGAGTCGGCGACTCGCCCGCGCCGGTGGAAACGCAGGGCACCAAACTCTCAAAGGGGATAGCTTCCTGCGACCTTCATCAGGAAACGGTGGAGGCGGTGGACAAACGCCACCTTGGGAAGGAACATGTGCGGGCAGTAGCCTTCGATCACGGCCAAACCGCGCTTCCGGCAGGAATCCACGGCGCGATCATGAACCGTGCCGTCACTGGCTGCCTTGTACACCCAGATCCGCTTGATGTCAGCTTCGGTACACTCGCGCATGGCCTGCTCGGCCAGGTTCGGGGGCGTCATCAGCAGCGCGGCCTCCACGGGCGGGGTGATATCGGCAAGGCGCGCGAAACACGGGCGCCCCTCAATTTGCTCGGCTTGGGGATTCACCGGGACGGCGTCGTAGCCCTGCGCCAGGAACTCTCGAAACAACCCGCGCGAGAAGTGCTTGGGATCGCGCGAGACTCCCACGACCGCCAGTCTCTTGGTCGCAAGGAATTCGACAATATCGTCCAGCGCGGCATCGGGCATGACGGAAACCTCGACGAAAACTTTATGCGGATTCCCCGCGGGGCGCAAGCGGCTAATTAGGAACTACCCTTGACATTGGTGCTGGACGTGTTATCAATCAAGGTACTATGAGCGTAGCACCTTTGCAGAACCAAGTGGCGTTGGTAACCGGCGGCGGGAAACGAATCGGGCGGGCCATTGCCGTGGCGTTGGCGCGGGCCGGGGCGGACGTGGTGGTGAACTACCACGAGTCACGCGCGGGAGCGCAGGCCACGGTGCGCGAGATGGCCGCACTCGGGGTTCGGGCCCTGGCCATCCGGGCCGACGTCGCGCGGCCGCGGCAAGTCGAGGCGATGTTCCGTACGGTTGAGAAGCGCTTCGGGCGGCTGGATCTTCTCGTGAACAATGCCGGCGCGTTCTTTCGGGTGACCTGGGACCAGCTCACGGAGAAGGACTGGGATCGCATGCTGGGAATTAACCTAAAGGCACCCTTTTTCTGCGCGCAGGCTGCGGCGCGGATGATGTTGCGCCAAGGGCGCGGAAATATCATCAACATCTCTTCGCTCGGGGGCTTGCAGGCCTGGCCGGGTTACATGCACTATTGCGCGTCGAAGGCCGCGCTGATCTCCCTGACGCGCTCGCTGGCGAAAGCGCTGGCGCCGCGGGTCCGCGTGAACAGCATCGCGCCCGGCACCATCCTCTTCCCGGATGAAAAGCGCGACGCCACCCTGCGGAGGATTATCCGCTCGACGCCGCTCCTCACCGTCGGGGGGGCCCGGGACATCGCGGACATGGTCCTCTACCTCGCGACCCAGGGTGAGTTCATCACCGGGCAGGTGATGGTCGTGGATGGCGGGAAGTCGATTCCGTAGGAGGAAGGTAGCCACGGCACCGCCCTTGTGCCGTGGGTTTTTCAAGCGGCATGTTGAGAATTGCATTTAATTTGGGTGGCGGGGATTATGAAGAACCCACGGCACAACAACGGTGCCGTGGCTACTTGCTGGAGTTCCGCATCGTGGGATACGTTCTTATGCCGGAGCGGGTAGCGCAGACGTACGCGTTCTTTGCGTTCGTCTGCGGCTCTTCGTCC
>PMYF01000184.1 GCA_003171295.1 Acidobacteriota bacterium
CGGTCTTTCAGAATCTGTTCGGCTTTCTGCTGGCGCTTGCCCTGCAGGAACGCACGAAACTCAACAACTTTTTTCGGGCGGTGATTTTCTTCCCCTGTCTGGTAAGCATGGTGGCGTGGGGGCAGCTGTTCACCTCCATTCTGGATCCCAAGGGCGTGCTGAATGCTGCAATATCAGCTATCCTTTCGGGAAGCGTTGCTGTCCCTTGGCTGGGCAGCAGGCTGTTCACGATTTTCGTAGTGGCTTTCGTGAATGTCTGGGTTTGGACGGGTTTCGCGATGATGATCTACATCACCTCGTTGAACACTATCCCCACCGAAATCATCGACGCCGCGAACATCGACGGGGTAGGCTGGCTTGGGAAAATCCGGCACGTCATAATCCCGCTGATCATGCCCGGAATCACCCTCAATGTCATCATCTCATTGGTCGGCAGTATGAAGGAATTCGACGTGGTGATGGTGCTCACCAAGGGCGGCCCGGGCAGATCCACGGAGGTGTTCAACACCCTGATCTACGAAAAGATCGGGGCGGGACTGTTCGGGTATGCGGCGGCATTGAATCTATTGCTCATCCTGCTCATCGCGGCGCTGGCTTTTCCCTTGTACAGCAGAATGTCCAAAAGAGTAGTAGATCTGTGAGAAAGCATGTTCTGGCGGCGCTCAAGTATCTCGCAGTGGGCTTTATGGCATTGCTCATCTTGGTGCCTATATGGGACCTGGTAATCAACTCCTTTAAGTCGGATGAAGAGTCGCGTATCCCAAAACTTTCGCTTCCCTCGCAGTGGAAGGGCCTCGAGAACTATCAGGAAGCGATCGTTAGGGGAAAGGTCATACGGGGATTCGGCAACAGCGTTTTGATAACACTATCAGCGACCTTGGTCATAGTGGCCGTCAGAATCCCCGCCTCTTTCGTATTCGGCCGGCGGAAGGGTTGGAAAGTCCGTTCCCTGTTCCTGATTTTCATGATGGGGATCATCACCCCACCGTCCTTTATCATGTCCCTCATGCTGTTGCGCTTCCTGGGGTTGCTGGGTACGTATTTGGGAATCATCCTTTTTTACTCGGCAACCTTCTGCGCCTTTCCGATCTTCCTGCTTACCGGCTTCATGTCCACAATCCCGAAAGAAATCGAAGAATCCGCGGTCATGGATGGGGCCTCCAGCTTCCAGGTGCTCGTGCATTTCATCCTGCCGCAGCTGAAGCCGGCCATCGCCACGAGCTTCATCTGGGCGTTCCTGCGAATCTGGAACGATTTCCTGATCCCCCTGTACTTGCTTTCAGGGAACACCAGGAGATACACGATGATCCTGGGTCTGTACTATCTCAAAGGGCAATGGACGACGAGATGGAACCTGGTATTCGCCAACCTCATCCTGGTGAGCATTCCTGTCGTGATCGCATACTTGGCAGCCCAAAGGCAGATTGTGGCGGGGNNGAGGTCAAGGGCTAGCAATGAATGATGGAATGAGGAGTTCGTGATGGCCGGAATGCCGAACATCATCGTCGTGCTGAGCGACGACCAGGGTGCCTGGGCGTTGGGTTGCGCAGGCAACCGAGAAATTCGCACGCCTATCCAGGACCGATTGGCGCGCGAGGGGATGCGGTTCGAGAACTTCTTCTGTACCTCGCCGGTTTGCTCTCCGGCACGCGCCACCCTTCTCACTGGTCGGATACCGTCTCAGCACGGGGTGCACGACTGGATCAGGACCGGCAACCTCGACGACCCAAACGGGACTTTCACGTGGGGAGGGGTGGCGGATCGCGCCATCGAGTACCTTGCCGGCATCCCGGCGTACACCGATTTCCTTGCAGCGCGCGGCTATGCCTGCGGCATGTGCGGGAAGTGGCATCTCGGGGACGCCATCCATCCCCAGAAAAGCTTCGCTTGGTGGTTTCCCCATGCATGGGGTGGCGGCCCATACTATGGCGCACCCTTGGTCCGGAATGGCGTGCCATATCGGGAACCCCGGTACGTCACCGACGCGATCACCGAGGGTGCCCTCGAGTTCCTGGATTGGTGGGAGCGAGGCCCGCACGCCAGCGGCCAGCCGTTTTATCTCAGTGTTCACTATACGGCGCCGCACAGCCCGTGGGACCGCGACAATCATCCGCGCGAGCTCTACGATTCATACCGTCAGGGGTGTGCTTTTATCTCTACCCCCGATGAGCCGCCTCATCCGTGGCAGGTGCCATCGGAGCCTTCTGGTACCGGCGAACGGCGGAAGGACCTTCTATCGGGGTATTTCTCTGCCATCACCGCCATGGATACGGGCATCGGCAGGATTCTCGAGGCGGTCGAATCCCGGGGCATCAGGAAAAACACGCTGGTTGTCTTCACATCTGACAACGGGATGAACATGGGCCACCATGGCATTTGGGGCAAGGGGGACGGCACATTCCCACTCAACATGTACGACACCTCTGTCAAAGTGCCTTTGATAGTCTCGATGCCGGGCACAGTGCCTGAAGGCCGGGTGTCTGGCGAGCTGCTCAGCCAATATGACGTGCTGCCGACGCTCGCCGGGTTCGTGGGGATCACCGTAGAGGGATCGGCAAGCCTGCCCGGGAGGAGTTTTGTGCCATTGTTGCGCGGGGCACCGATGGCGGGCCACACCGCAGTTGTCGTTTTCGACGAATATGGCCCGGTCCGGATGGTGCGAACGCACGAGTGGAAATACGTGCATCGATACCCGTACGGTCCGCACGCGCTTTACTCTCTGACCGAGGACCCCGAAGAACGCACCAACCTGTACGAGCATGCGAGAGAGCACCCCCTGGCAGTTGGCCAGATTGTCACGTTGAAGGCATGCCTCGACGAGTGGTTCACTCGGTTTGCGGATCCCGCCATGGACGGTTCTCGTGAAGGGGTCACGGGTGGCGGGCAAATTGGCCCTGCGGGCACAGCGGGTATGGGCCAACCCGCTTACTACACGGGCGGATGGTGGCATGGAGAAGCGGGGAGATCGAAATGAGAAAAAAGCGAAAGGTGGGGATTGTCCACGTGGGCAGGATCGCCGAACACCATCTGCAGCGCAAGCTGATCAACTGGTTCCGGTTGGGCAGCAAACCAGCGGCTCTGCTGTGACCTCTCGCGAGCGCGTCCTAAGCGCCCTTGATTTCATCGAACCGGATAGAGTCCCCATCGACCTGGGAGGCTCGATCATGAGCGGCATCATGGCCCATGCACTGCATCGGCTTCGTCTCCATCTCGGACTGGAGCCGCATCTCGTGAAGATCTACGAAGTGTTTCAGATGTTGGGCGAAATGGAGCTAGACATCGTCGACCGCCTCGGTGTCGATGTGTTGCCGGTAGAGCCTCCAGCGCAGTTCTTTGGTCTGCGGCGTGAGAACTGGAAGCCGCTAAGTCTCTGGGACGGTACCCGGGTGCTTGTGCCCGGGGGCTTTGGGGTGGAAATCTCGCCAGAGGGCGACTGGCTATTGCACACCGGAGGAGACCCCGCCGCCCCGGTGGAGGCGCGGATGCCGAAGGATGGCTTCTACTTCGACAAGCCGGCCCAGAGTGAAAGCCATTTTGATTACCGGCCTCCGGCACTTGCGGAGCTTCGCAGGGAGAACCATCTGTCGCCGCAAGAGTTGGACTTCCTGCAGGCCCGAGCCGAGCACCTGCGCCGAACTACAGACAAGGCGCTTTTTCTCGGCTGCTGGGGGAAGTTCGGCCTCCCGTGGGTAGGGAGCTTCACTGACTTCCTCGTTCTGTCGCTTACCGATCAAGCCTATGTGAAGGACATGTTCGCAGTGCGCACGGAGACGGCCCTCCTCAACATGGAGCGGGTCAAAGCCTGCCTTGGCGAAAGTATCGATATCCTGGGGCTCAGCAGTACCGACTACGGTTCTCAGAACTCCGAGCTTTTCTCCCCGGAGCAGTTTGAGGAGCTATATGTGCCGTTTTTCAAAGTCCAGAACGACTGGGTGCACCGGAACACGCACTGGAAAACCTGGCTGCACAGCTGTGGCTCCATCGCACGGGTTCTGCCCCTGCTTGTGGACAGCGGACTGGACATTTTGAACCCCATTCAGACATCGGCCGCCGGTATGGATCCATCGTGGCTCAAAAAAAAGTTCGGAGGGAAGCTCGTGTTCTGGGGAGGGGGCGTGGATACTCAGCGTATCCTGCCCTTCGGTTCCCCTGAGGAGGTAGTCGCCGACGTCCGAGATCGGCTGCGCATCCTCGCCCCTGGCGGAGGATTTGTATTTAATCCGGTCCACAATATCCAGCAGGGCACGCCCCCGGAGAACATCGTGGCCGCCTTCGACACCGTCCGCACCAATGGGGTTTACCCGATCAGCTTGGAAGGTAATTGACAGCAAGGCCAGCGAACTCACAGCGAAAGGCTGAATATGAAAGACAAACTACGGGTAGGCATCATCGGCGCTGGTTGGATTGCCAATCACCATGCTGAGGGCTACCTCAAGAGCGGCCGGGCGCGAGTCGTGGCGGTCTGCGATCAAAGTGAACAGCAGGCGCTCGGACTGATGGAGAGGCACGGACTGAAGAGCCGCTATTGCGCGGATTACCGGTCGTTGTTGGAGCAAGAGGACATCGACGCGGTATCAATCTGCGTGCCGAACAAGTTCCACAGCGAGCTCACCGTCGCGGCCGCCCGGGCCGGGAAGCACATCCTGTGCGAGAAGCCTTTTGTAACCTCCATGAAGGAGGCGAAGCAGTCACTTGCGGCAATTCAAGAGTTTGGCGTGCGCTGCGCTGTTGGATTCCATCGGCGGTTCAACCCTTTGTACCGGGAGATGAAGCGCCGGGTCGACGACGGGTCCCTGGGAGACGTCTTCTTCTGCCAGTGCGACTACATCCACAACCAAATGCACCTCCCGATTATCGCGTGGCAGCTGAAGAAGGAGTTCAACCCCTCCCTATTCCATGCGGGTGCGAGCCACTGCGTAGACCTGCTGCGGTGGCTGACGGGCGAGGAGATCATGGAGTGTACAGCGTTCGTCTCCACCAAAAGCTGCCCGGCGTGCGAAACGGAGGCCGAGACGGTCGCGTTGTACCGCTTCGCCAACGGCGCGCTGGGCAAGGTGATGCGCATCGCTCCAACTCCGATCGCGGGCTTCGAGTTCCATCTGGAGGTCTACGGGACGAAGGGCACCTTCCGGGACCGCGAACTGCGGCTGGACAGCTTTCCCAGCTACTGGGAACCCAGATGCCGGGGGGAGGTGGTCACTTATCCAGACTGGGTACCGAACAACAGCCCCGGTCCGACGGAGCCATGGGACGTGGAGGTAGGGCGGTTCGTGGAGTGGGCGCTGGACGGCGGGGACGCTGGCGGGCTATGCACAGCAGTGGAGGCGGTGCGGGTGGCCGAGGCGTGCTGGGCGGCGGTGATCTCAAGCCGGGAGAAGCGCGTGGTGAGCCTGCCATTAGCCGAGAATACTTGAGACGGGCCCCGCACGCTCTCCGTCGAAGCTTGCAGCCCTCCGCCAAGCAGCTGACCGAGAGCCGAAGCAGGTCATCTGCCTCATCTCGATCTTATGGTGCTGGTGCACCGCCCAGACCCGCGGCGAAAACCCAGGGTCATCTTCGAATCGACCGCGGGTGCAGCCTGCTCCTATTACAGCAATGTGTTGCCCCCATATTTCCTCAGCGACGGTAGACGTACATGCGGCGAGCATCCAGATGGACCGTCTATTCCAGATAGCGCAATCGTCATCGTGACGCAGATCGACGACGGTGATCCGCTCGAGGTGGGAGATTGCGGCTTGGGAGCGCACCCCGGATCCTCCGAGGGTAGCGAGAAGGTTCCCTTTTTAGTTGCTCCCTCTCTGAAAGGCGTCGCTAAACACCTTTAGCGTGATCACCTTCGCCGGAAGCCCAACGCTCTTGTATTCACTTTACATTCTCACCGTTGATCCTTCATCTCTTGGCATACATCACGGCGCTCCTCCCACCACCAGCGAGAGTACGAGCAACAGCCCGAATACCATCGCCGTCCTGGCGGCGACGGCAGGCGCGTTCCCTGCTACTCCCCGTGGGGAAGTGAAGGATCTGATGAGCAGCACGGACAGAGGAGCCGAAAGAAAAACGAGGAGCGACCAGGCCTGAAGGAGTCCCAGCAGGACCGCGGCTGCGTCCAGAAGATAAGCACCGGCGATGAGCCCAGCCGCGAGGGCCACGGCAGCCTTTCTCCCCAAGAGCGTGGCAGGAGTATGAATTCCCATCGCCGCGTCGGCGTCTGCGTCGCGAAGGTTGTTGGCAAGCAGGACCAGCGCGACCCACAGCCCCTGGATCACGGAAAGCAGAACCACATGGCTGGATCCAGAGAACTTCCCCGTCTGAACGTAGAAAGCTGCGAGGACCATGAAGGGACCCCACATGATAAAAGCGGTGAGCTCCCCCAGCGCGTGCCCCTTCAGACGCAGCGGCCCCGCGGAGTAGAAGATGCCTGCCAGCAGCCCGATCCCGGTGAGGAGGCCGATGGCCCAACCTCGAAGGAGGCTCAGTGCCGTCGCAATGAGGACGGCTGCGATCCAGAAGCCAATGGCGCCGCCAAGCACAAAGCCGAGGTACGAGGCGGTAGCCTCTTTCCACCATGGATCATTCAGGTCGCCGGTGCGGATTCCCACCCACCAGTGGAGCGCCTCGTGGGACGTGACGCTGCGGAGCGAATTCTGGTAATCGTATGCTGACCAGTTCTGGATGTAGAACGAAAACAGGCCTTCCATGCCCGAACCCGAGTCCTGAATGATCACCGTATGCGGAACAGGGAGCGGCGGGAACAATCCCGCGCACAGGCTGTCTGTTTTTGCAAGGTCTGCGCAGACCAGGGTTACAAACCCCGGCTCAGGCTGACGCGACGACAGCACTGCATAATACGACGAAGACCCGCTGCATTGCCAGGCCCTGTCGGTGACCGCGAACTGCAGGAACAGAAGCTCATACACCGTGCACGGCGAAAATTCCCCGGAAAGAACGCCATACATTTTTCTGCCGGCCGGCGCCGTTATTGCCACGGCCGCGTCCACGTTTTTGCGCCACAACCCCGGCTTTGTTTCCGCATAGTCCGGAACGCAAAAAATATAGTTCCCCTGGTAATACCAGTCGCTTGTTCCCGATGTGCCTGGCAGCACGGTACACATGCCGCCGCCGGGGACGTAGGAAAACGTGACGTCATACTCTATGGTTAATGAGGCCTGGCCGGCGCGCACGAGCAT
>PMYF01000895.1 GCA_003171295.1 Acidobacteriota bacterium
TGCTCTCGCGCGCCAAGGTCTACATGCTCTCCGCGCTCTCGACCGACGAGGTGCAGGGGCTTCTGCGACGCGCGCTGAGTGATGCGAAGCGTGGCCTCGGCTCGCAGACCATCGAGATTCCCGATGAGCTCCTGCGGCAGATTGCGGTGTTTTCGAATGGCGATGCGCGCTCAGCTTACAACACGCTCGAAACCGCCGTCGCGGCGGCCCCGCGCGATTCAGAAGGGCGTGCCACCCTTACCGAAACGCTCATAGAGGATGCCATCCAACGGAAGGTTCTGCTTTACGACAAAGCCGGCGAAGAGCACTACAACCTGATTTCCGCCCTTCACAAGTCGGTTCGCAATTCCGACCCCGATGCCGCCCTTTACTGGCTAGGGCGCATGCTGGAAGCAGGGGAAGATCCTCTCTACATCGCTCGCCGCCTGATTCGCGAGGCCTCGGAGGACATCGGCCTGGCCGACCCGAATGCTTTGAGCATTACGGTCGCTGCCATGCAAGCGGTTCACTTCTTGGGAATGCCGGAGGGGAACCTGGCGCTCGCTGAGGCCGCGGTCTACCTTTCGCTCGCGCCCAAGTCAAACGCCCTCTACGTCGGCTATGGTGAAGTCGCACGCGATGCCGAGAAAACCATTGCCGAACCCGTACCGTTCCATTTGCGCAATGCGGTGACCAGCCTGATGGCGAACTTCGGTTACGGCAAGGGATACCAATACGCCCACAAGGCCGAAGAGAAGCTCACCGAAATGCAGTGCCTGCCCGACAACCTCAAGGACCGCCATTATTATCGACCCACCGATCAGGGCTTCGAAAAGAGATTGAAGGAAAAACTTGTGGCTATCCAGGAGTGGAAGAAGAAATACGCACAGAAGTGAGCAGGCGCTTCGAGCGCAGCGACACGGTGATGACCCTTAAATTCGCTCCGTGACAAACCGTTTGGCGTGTTCTTTCAGGATGCAGCGGTCCATGACCACGATGAGACCCGCAGCGCGGGCGCGTTCGGCCGCCTGCTCGTGGATTACCCCTTCCTGCATCCAAACCACTTTGGCCTGCTTGCGGATGGCGGCCTCCACTACCGCTGGTACGAATTCCGGGCGGCGGAAGATCACGACTACATCGAAAGGCTCGGCGACCGCGTCGAGTGACGCATACGCCTTCTCGCCCAGCACCGCTTGCTCTTGCGGGTTCACGGGGATGATCCGGTACCCATTTCTCTGCATGTAAGCGGTCACGCCATGGCTGGGGCGCGCAGCTTTCGAGGACAGGCCTACCACGGCCAGCGTTTTCGAATGCTCAAGAATTTCCCGGATTGCGTCGGACATCACTCGTCACCCTCGGCTGCCGGATGATCTGGTCCAGGGAGAGGCCTTGAATTTCCGCCAGTGTCTTTATCAGGCAATATCCGTCTACATCTTTATAACTATGGACATGCTCTAAATAGTTACAAAGGGCTTCTCGGGCTTTGGGGGAGGGCCCGAACGGGTTTTCGTTCGAGGCCGATCCCCTTCCAGTGCTTCAACCGCTCAACTTCAGCCCGCGTCAGGTGGCGGAACTTTCCCGGCGCCAGGCCGTGGTCGGTCAGGAACGCAATCCGCACACGCCTTAACTTTACCACCGGCTGCCCAATGCGCTCAAACATGCGACGAACCTGGTGGTAACGGCCCTCCACGAGCGTGACCTCATACCAGGGTTTGTCACGCTGTACAAGTGGGCGGATTTGGCAGGGCGCGGTCCGCCGTCCGTCGAGCGCTATGCCGCTTTCCAGTCTGGCGAGCTCGGCACCCTCGGGTTGGCCCCGCAGTTTTACCTGATATGTCCTGGGCACGGCCGATGCCTGCGCCATCAGAAAGTTCGCCAGCTCGCCATCGTTGGTCAGAATCAACAAGCCGGAAGAGTGATAGTCGAGGCGTCCAACCGGGTAGACGCGCTGCGTGATTCCCCGCACCAGCGAGATCACCGTGGGCCGGCGCTCGGGGTCGCTGACCGTGGAAACGTAACCGACGGGCTTATTGAGCAGCAGGTAGACGTGCTCGGTGACGCCACGGAGCAAACGGCCGTCCACGCGNNGCCGTTCACACTTACGCGGCCTTCCAGAATGATCTGTTCAGCCTTGCGCCGCGAGGTGATGCCGGCATCCGCAATGATTTTCTGAAGGCGTTGTTGCATAGGCGTAAAAGATGACCCTAAGAAATCTGCGACTCCAGGGATTGCCTGGTGGCCCTCCCGGGCCCTCCAGGATCGAACGCTAACCACTCGCGGGAGGCGTCTCCTCAGAGGGCGGCGCGCCGATTTCTTCGCTCGGCGCGGGCGGCTCAGGAGTCAAGGCTTCGCTGGCCGGTGCGATCGCTTCCTCGCGCGGTCGAGCGCCGACCTCTTCACTGGCTGCCGGTGCGGGTTCGGTTCCCGCTAACGATGTTTCTTCGGCGGTCCACTCGCAGCCCGATGCGGCCCCTTCCTCGCGCGGTTGAGCGCCGACTTCTTCACTGGCTGCCGGTGCGGGTTCGGCTCCCGCTACCGCCGTTTCTTCGGCGGTCCACTCGCAGCCCGGTGCGGCCCCTTCCTCGCACGGTCGAGCGCCGACCTCTTCGCTTGCTGCGGGTCCGGGTTCGGCTCCCGCTACCGCCATTTCTTCGGCGGTCCACTCGGAGCCCAGCGCGCGCTTGGCCAGCTCCTCGAATTCCTTCAGGCTGGGCAGCTCGCCCACATCTTTCAACCCGAAGTGCACCAGGAAATCCCGCGAGGTGCGATAGAGGATCGGCCGTCCCACAACTGTTTTGCGCCCCGCCGTCACGACCAGCTTTCTTTCCAGCAAGGTGTGGATTACGCCGCCGGAATCCACGCCGCGAATCTCCTCGATTTCGGGCAGCGTCACCGGCTGCCGGTAGGCAATCACCGCCAGGGTTTCGAGCGCTGGCTTGGAGAGCCGGATCGGCGGCTTCAGGCTCTTCACATATTTCCGCAGGACCTCGTGGTGCTCGGCCTTGGTGGAGAACTTGTAACCATTCGCTACCTGCCGGATCTGAATCCCGTGCTGGTTCTGCTCGTAGTCGGCGGTGAGTTCGTCNNGCCTCGACCGTGACCGGTTCCGGCGCCACGTAGATGATGCCCTCGATGAGGGCCTTGAGAATGTCGTCGTTTAGCATAGAAGAAATTTTCAGTTCTCGGTTCTCAGTCGTCAGGCTTCCGTCGTCTCTTTTCCCTCGCCGGCCCTCTGCTATAGGGCTATGATGCCTTTCTCCTGACAACTCAGCACTGAAAACTAGCTCAGATTCTCCTCCAGGTCGGCCGTGAGTTCCTGCGGGGTCGTGGCCGCGAGGATTTCTTCGAACCTGCGGCTCTTCGCGACGGTGATGGGCGCGAACAGGTCCATCTGCCGGAGCAGCACCGCGCGCAACCGCACAAGCTCCAGTACCGCCAGGAACATGGCGATCAGCGCCCGCCGCCAGGAGTAGTCGCCGACCAAGTCCTCCAGCCGCACGGGGCCCGGGCTGGCATGCAGAAGCCGCTTTACGTGCTCGACCATCTCCGCCACGCTGACTTCCTCCCGGTTGATCTGGATCTGCGGCCGTTTCTTCGCGCGCTCCAGGATTTCGCGAAATACCGAAATCAGGTCGAACACCGAAACCGCCAGGCCGGGCTCGTCCTCCGCCTCGGCAAACTCCCCCAGGCCCGCTTGCGACCACATGGCGTCTTCCACCAGCCGTTTCGAGTTGAGCATCTCCGCGGCGTTCTTGAACTGCTCGTGTTCGAGCAGCCGGTGCACCAGCTCCGCGCGCGGGTCTTCCTGCTCCTCGGGAGGTGCGGTCGGGTCGGGAGGCAACAGCAGGCGCGACTTGATGTGAATCAGCGTGGCGGCCATGAAGACGAACTCGCCGGCCACATCGATGTTCAATTCCTCCATCCTATGCAGGTAATCCAGGTATTGCTGGGTGATCTTGGCGATGGGGATGTCGTAGATATTAATCTGCTGCTTGCGGATCAGGTCGAGCAGCAGATCGAGCGGCCCTTCGTAAGCTGCGAGCTTCAAGGACGGAGGGGGCGCCGCCAGGTGGGACACCCGCTTGGCCGGCGGGGCGGCTGGGTCGTCTGGCGCTCCCGTTCCAGGCGTTTCCGAATTCGGCCCCTGAGGTTCGTCGATCATACTGGCAGTCAGCTTTCAGCGTTCAGCAAACAATCTGCACGGGCGGTTCTCACGGCGCAAGATTTACGGCCTTGCGAACTTCGGCCATCGTGGCCTGCGCTACGACGCGGGCTTTGGCGGTCCCTTCCTCCAGCACGTCCCACACTCTTTGCGGGTTCTGCTCGTAGGGCTTTCGCCGTTCCTGGATCGGCGCGAGAAAGGCGTTCAGATGCCCGGCGGCAAGCTTCTTGCAGTCTACGCAGCCGATCTCCGCCGTGCGGCATTCGCGGTTCACCCGTTCGATTGTCTCCTGCGCAGAGAAAATCTTGTGCAGGCCGAAAACGGGGCAAACATCCGGATCGCCAGGGTCGGTGCGCCGCTTTCGCGCCGGGTCCGTCATGTACCCCGCCAGCTTTTTCGAAACCACTTCCGGCGCGTCGGTCAGAAAAATCGCATTGCCGTAACTCTTTGACATCTTGCGGCCGTCTGTCCCCGGCAAGCGCGGCGCGGAAGTGAGCAACGTCTTGGGTTCATGAAAGATTTCGCGGATGGTCCCCAGCCCATTGTTTAAGTAGTAGGCCTTCAGCCCAAGTGGAGCGCTGCGAAATGCCTGTTGGATAGCCTCAGCCTTTTGTGCTGTGGGGATAGCGTCGTTGAATAGGAAATTGGCGCCCCTAGCTTCCGAGACAGCAGAGGCAATGCCTATTTGTGTTGCAACGCCGTCCCAAGCATTGTCAGGAATCGGCCGCAGTATAAGATCACCGTAAGCAAGGTTAAACCGTCGCGCCACTTCGCGCGTCAGCTCCACATGCGGAACCTGGTCTTCGCCCACCGGCACGGCCTTAGCCTTGTACATCAAGATGTCTGCGGCCTGGAGCAGCGGGTAACCCAGGAAGCCATAAGTGTTGATGTCGTGATCCCGGATGTTCTCGAGTTGCTCCTTGTAAGTTGGCACGCGCTCCAGCCAACCGAGCGGTGTGACCATGGAAAACAGCAAATGCAATTCCGCGTGCTCCGGCAAACGCGACTGCACGAAGAACGTGGCCTTGGTAGGATCGAGCCCGCAGGCCAGCCAGTCGGTGACCATTTCCCAGGTGTCCTGGCGCAAGTCGAGGGTATTGTCGTAGCCGGTCGTCAGCATGTGCCAGTCGGCGACGAAGTGGAAGCTGTCGTACTCTTCCTGCAGCTTCACCCAATTCTGCAGAGCGCCGACTAAGTTGCCGAGATGGAGCTTGCCCGTGGGGCGCATACCGCTCAGGATGCGCGGGCGTTCGAATGTTGCTGGGCTCACAGAGATCGCCTTCGATATTCCGCGTAAGGTTTCCGGAGACCCCGCAGGGGCCCCGCCGGCTCACAAACCGCCGAAATTTTGCTAATCTCGCATCGTAACATAGCTCCCCGTGAAACGCGAAGTTATGCGCTCCGCCGCGCCCGCACACCTGCGGACCGCGTTGCGGCCGGAAGTTGACGTTTACGCCTCCGAGAAACTCATGAGATACTGACGCACTATTTGGAGACCCTGCTGGCTTAACTGGTGCGACGGAGAGGATAGATAATCTCTATGGGTGACGGAACCACGCCGGTCCTGGCGAATAATGCTTCGGCGCAGCCGCGTTTGCGCCGCGTGCTCTCGTTGTGGGACCTGATTTTCTACGGCATCATCCTCATTATGCCGATCGCGGCCGTGCCGCTGTTTGGCGTTGCCCAGAAACTCTCCGACGGCCACACCGTCACTACTATCCTCATTGCCATGGTGGCCATGATGCTCACGGCGTTCAGTTACGGGCGCATGGCGTCGCTGTACCCTTCCGCGGGCTCTGCTTACAACTACGTGGGCCGGGGACTGAACCCTCACCTGGGGTTTCTGGCCGGCTGGGCGATGGTTCTGGATTACCTCATCGTCCCGCTCATCTGCACGATTTACGGTACCCTGACCGTGCAGCGCGTGGTGGAGCCGTTCATTCCGGGATTTCCTCACCGGCTCCTCTATATCCTCATCGCCGCGCTCTTCGCCGGCACCATGACCTTCCTGAACCTGCGCGGCATTCGCGCTACGGCGCGGGCGAATATCATTTTGCTGGTCATCATGTGCGGGGTTATCGGAGTATTCATCGTGCTGGCGGTTCGCTATCTCTTCCTGGGACAAGCCTGGGGTGGACTTTTCTCCACCGCGCCGTTTTACAATCCCCAGACTTTCAACGCCCACGCCATCGCCACCGCGACCTCGCTCGCGGCGCTCACTTACATCGGTTTTGACGGCGTAACCACCCTGGCCGAAGACGTGAAGAATCCCAAGCGCAACGTGTTGCTGGCCACCGTGCTGGTTTGCCTCTTTACCGGAATCTTCAGCGGCCTGCAGATCTACCTTGCCCAGCGCGTCTGGCCCGACTGGCACAGCTTCCAGAACCTCGAGACCGCGTTCCTGGATGTCACCCGGCGCGTGGGCGGCGCGGTGCTTTTCCAGACGATGGGCTTCACGCTGATCCTCGCCAACCTGGGCAGCGGGCTGACCGGCCAAGTGGGCGCAGCGCGGCTGCTTTTCGGCATGGGCCGCGACAATGTTCTGCCCCGGAAAGTTTTCGGCTACCTCGACCCCAAGCACAGCAACCCCACCTACAACATCTGGATTATCGGGATTCTGGCTTTCGCCGGCGCGCTGGTGCTGGACTACGAACTGGCTGCCGAGTGCCTGAACTTCGGCGCCTTCATGGCGTTCATGGGTGTGAACCTGGCGACCCTGCGCGAGTTCTATTTCCGCCGGAAAGGGGAACGAAAACGCAACTTCCTGGGCGATTTTCTGGT